>NZ_DJUD01000006.1:27139-36378 GCF_002439405.1 Psychrobacter sp. UBA6291
TCCCCCTGGGGACGCCACTATTTGGCGTCACTTATTAGCAAATTTGCTGTACAGCATAAATAAGACTGATAAGCGTACCAGCAAAACCCTGCTCATAGAAATATGAGTGGGGTTTTTTTATGCCTATTTTTTTTCACGAATATCTATAGTGAGTGAAAATTAATATCGATACATCACGTACTGCTAATATCAATTTTTCTTGCTTGCTGTGCCTGCGCAGACAGAGGCTACAAAAAATTGATATCAGCAATACCGTAGCGTTTTTAGAATATTTTGACTATATCTGTCTTTCATCAATATTTATAAATACTCATAAATAAATCGAGCATGATTTATATTATTTTCTCGCAGCAAAAAGCCAGCACTGAATGCTGGCTTTTTAAATATATACGCGCTCATTATTTAGAACAATTTACCAAATCTTATCGGCTAACATTAACCAAAGCAGCGCCAACACGATTAAGCCTGCTAAGACGCTTTGAATTAAGAAAAACGCTTGATGCTGACCGACGACTTTACCTAAGGTCACCCCTAGCGTACTGTATTTTATCGGCTGGGTGTCAAGCTCACCAGTCTTTTCTTGATCTTCATAATAGCCTTGCAGAATATTTAAAAATTGCTGCCAACCATTCACTTCCCAAGTATGGGGCTTAAATGGCATAAAAGATTTTAGCTTTGGCTCATTCATCATCCAACGCTCAAGGGTGATCGAGCGTAGCGACCATCCCGCAAAACGGCGCTCAGCAATTGCCGAAAAATCCAATATTTTTAAATCTTTATGTCGATCATCGACCAACAAGCGGTTTTTCAGATTGGTTAATGCTTGTTCTGACCCTTCTACACATTGGAAAAAGTAGCCATTGCCGTAGCAAAGGATACCGGTAATGTTATCGGCTTGATTACGCTCAATCGCGACCTCTGCGATGTCATTAAGCGTACTCGCACTTGCAAGACCAGTCGACGTAATGTGGCTCAGATATACAAGCTGGCAGAGATCTGGCGTTACTGGATTTGTCGAATCATTCACTGTTGACAATCAGCTTCTCCCTATTATCAGGTAAATGTAGCTAAGACAACCATACTCATTTTAGAAAAAATAGAGCAACAAGGCATTTAGAAGTAACAAATTGGCTTGTTATATTATTGATTTATAAATGTTTATATTAATTGTATTAAGTTGGTTACATCATAGGCTAATTTCGTCATCAAAGCAATATATGTTTATTTTAAATGACTACTTATTAATACTAAACGTTGCTTTAAAACCATTTATATTCAACATATAGCATAAATAAATGCTTTTTTATTCAACAGTTGGTCTAAAATCTTAGAAAAATAAAGATGAAAAATGGATGCCATGAGAAGAGTCATCTCAATTTAGAACTTGAGAATAGAAAATTTATAGTGAAATACTTAGCAGGGGAAAGAATGAGAAATGCAAATAGTGACGGTGGTGAAAATCTTTTAAGACAATTGGGACTGGGCGTTAAGAATCGCGGTAAGCAGGATGGCGTCGTCAGGATAGGTAAGTTTAATGTTCTGCCGATTGCCAACGACCAAACGAATTGGCAGCGCTAAGTACTCAAACGCGCTTGCTTCATCGGTGATAGCAAGGTCATGCTCTTCAACATACGCCAACACTTCCCGCAGCTTAGCTAAGCGAAAGACTTGCGGCGTTTGCGCTTGCCACATATTACTACGCTCAAGCGTACGTTCAACATAAGAATGCTGTTTACCTTTAGCGCTATTAATAGCTTCGGAGACAGCGCTAGCGTGCTTATAGGACGCTGTATAGGATTGTTTTAGGGTATCGGCAACTGGGGTCGCTAAGATAGCGCCATACGGCTCTTGCAGCGCGGCTTTAATCACTTTATCAATATCTTGTTGAGGCACCGCTGGACGCGCGGCATCATGGATAAGCACCAAGTCTGAGTCATGCGCACCTGCCCTAATAAGCGCCTCTACCCCTGCTTGCACGGATTGCCAACGCTCTGCTCCACCGCTCGTATATTCAATAGGCAATGCAAAATTAAGCGTCTGCGCCGTATGATCATCTTTTGCAATCACCAATAAACACTGATCAATATAACGACTGCTCGCAAGCCGTGCCACGCTATGTTGTAACAAGGTCTGCCCTTGTAGCTTGGTATATTGTTTGGCGATTGATGCACCAAAACGACTACCGCGACCCGCAGCGACAATCATGGCATGTATATGTGGTGTGGTATTCATAAGGTGGTTTTGATTGATACTCATGGTCAGATTCCATGATGATATGACTGGATTGGATAAAAAGGAAGTTAAAAAAAATCGTACTTTAAATATAAGCAGAAAAAATTATAGGTAATCGTTTATTTTGGAGTAGATAGAATCAATAACGGCTATGGGTTGTCGGCGCTGTTGATACTTGTACAAAGGTTTCATTTGGCTTAATCAAGCCTAAATCTAAACGCGCGTGTTCCTCTACCGCTTCAAGGCCGGTTTTTAGATCATGAACGTCCGTACGCAGCAAGTTATTTGCCGCTACTTGATTGTCATTTAAACGCTGTTGTTCTTCAATCTGGGTCAATAATTTATGATGCTCAAATTGACCGTTTTCACCCAGCCAATACTGGTATTGCAGCCCTAACAGTACAGCGACCGCTAAAGCAAGTAAGATAAATTGGCTAAAGTATTTCATAAAGTATTAACGCCAAGTGATAAAGGGATAATAATTAAAATCGAAAATTAGATTAACTTATTAGGCGCTATATCATCTTGCGAATGACAATATAGCGCTTAAGTTTATACTAAAATTCTTAGCTACTCAGCTTATTAGCCACGTAAACCGATAAACTCTTCACGGCCACGGTAGCTTGCACGTACCTGTTGCTCGATACGTAGTAGCTGATTGTATTTCGCGACGCGGTCTGAGCGGCATAGTGAGCCGGTTTTAATTTGACCAGCTGCTGTACCAACTGCCAAATCTGCAATGGTGCTGTCTTCAGTTTCACCTGAACGATGCGAGATAATCGTTGCATAGCCATTTTTCTTCGCCAGATAGATCGCATCTAGGGTTTCTGACAAGGTGCCGATTTGGTTAAACTTAATCAAAATCGCATTGGCAATGTGTTTATCAATGCCTTCTTGCAAGATAGCAGGGTTGGTCACGAACAAATCATCGCCAACCAACTGAACTTTATCACCAATCTGCTCAGTTAAGTATTTCCAGCCATCCCAATCCGACTCATCAAGACCGTCTTCGATAGAGATAATAGGATATTGACGCGTCAAGCCTACGAGGTAATCTGAAAAACCTTGGCTATCAAAGGATTTATTACCCTCGCCTGCCAAGATATATTGACCATCTTTATAAAACTCACTGGCAGCACAGTCTAGAGCCAAATGGATATCATCGCCTGCTTTATAGCCGACTTGCTCAATCGCTTGCATGATAACAGTGATGGCTTCTTCGTTGCTACGTAGGTTTGGTGCAAAGCCGCCTTCATCACCGACCGCAGTATTGAGGCCCTGTGCTTTGAGGACAGATTTTAAGCTATGAAAAATCTCCGTACCCGCACGCAGCGCTTCTGAAAAGCTGGTGAAACCAACCGGCTCAATCATAAACTCTTGGATATCAACCGTGTTATCCGCGTGCTCGCCACCGTTCAAGATGTTCATCATCGGTACTGGCATCGTTAATGATGTCTGATTGCGCAAGTTTGCGATATATTGATGCAATGGTAGGCTTTGTGACTGGGCAGCTGCTTTTGCCGTTGCCAAAGACACCGCCAACATGGCGTTAGCGCCAAGGTTGTCTTTATTTTCTGTACCATCGAGCGCAATCATAGCGTCATCAATCGCTTGCTGTTCAGTGACGTCTTTGTCCATAAGCACGCTACGAATCTGGCTATTGACATTGGCAACGGCTTTTTTGACGCCTTTACCCATATAGCGACTTTGGTCGCCATCACGCAGCTCAAGCGCTTCACGTGAGCCAGTTGAGGCGCCACTTGGGGCAGCAGCACGGCCAATCGTGCCGTCAGCTAAGATGACATCAGCTTCAATCGTTGGGTTACCGCGCGAGTCTAAAATCTCACGAGCGCGAATGTCTATAATTGCGGCGACGTTGGTGGTTTCTTCAGCGTACATAATGTCTGTTAATTCCTATGGTCATGCCAAGTTTGAGGGATAAATAACGGCAACTACAATACAAAAAAGGTAAAACAAAATATCGTATAGCACTTATAGCAAAACCAGCAGCATCTATTCATATCATTGGCTGGTTTTATGTATTATTAAAGGTTTATCTAATACTTTAACTGTCAGCTATCGTGCTTGGCATCATAGCATAAATTTTGTAAAACTTCCCTTATCTTACCCCAACTTGCGCCCATAAAATGAAATATAGCCTGTAATATCAGCCATCAAAGAAGGGTTTTAATCCCTATTAACAGCGACGATATGACAGGCGGTTTGGCATTTATGCTTTTGTTAAACGCTTACTGTCAGTATGAGTATTAGAGACGGTGTTATTTAGCTCAACCTCGGTTTTGAATCGCGTCAGACGTAGCGCATTCATCAATACCGAAATAGAGCTCAGCGCCATTGCTGCAGCGGCAATCATAGGATTTAAAAAACCAAAAGCGGCAAGCGGAATACCTAGGCAATTATAGATAAAAGCAAAGAATAAATTTTGCTTGATATTGCGCACCGTTGCATTGGCAATTTTTTGCGCCGCATCAATATGCATGAGCGACTCACCCATCAAGCGTGCAGAGGCACTATGCTGGGCGACATCCGTACCCTCAAACATCGCAAAGCTGGCATCGGCGGTTGCCATTGCTGGCGCATCATTGACGCCGTCGCCCGCCATCGCCACTTTGTGACCCGCTGTTTGCAATAGGGCAATTTGGCTCGCCTTATCACGTGGGCTCATTTTACCGTACGCTTGTTCAATACCCAACTGCCCTGCCACATGGTCAACAACCGACTGCTTATCACCACTCATTAATATAACATTGATACCCGCATCTTGTAGCGCAGTAATTGCCTGCGGCGTGTCGTCTTTTAAATCGTCAGCTAAGGCAAACGCGCCTAGCGGCTCATCGTTGATACTAATGGCGACAGTACTGGCAATTTGCCATACTTTTGGCATCAGTTTTGGCAGGGTTAGATTAGCAAACTCTGCCGTACCAACTTTTACCACACCTAAGCCTTCGATATTGGCTTGTATACCCGCACCTTTGATGACACTGATATCCGTGACAGTCATCAGTGGTAAGTTACGCTCGCTAGCCGCGTTAATCAACGCCGTCGCTAATGGATGGCTGGCGTGCGCCTCAACACTTGCGGCAATTTGCAGCACATCATCGACGGCAAGCGATTTATCCACCATGACCTGATCGACGATGGTTGGCTTACCGATAGTTAATGTGCCCGTTTTATCGAGTACCACGGTATCAATATTACCTGCCGCCTCTAAGCTTTGCGCGTCTTTAAACCAAACGCCATGACGGGCGGCGACGCCCATACCGGCCATAATAGCCGCTGGCGTTGCCAAACCAAGCGCACATGGGCAAGCAATGACCAACACCGAAACCGCATGCATCAAGGCAGTATCAACCATACCCGTTAGCCACCACGTCAGCCCAAAAGTAACCAAGGCAATCGTTACTACCACAGGGACAAAAATAGCCGTTACTCTATCAGCAAGGCGTGCTAGATTGGCTTTTGAGCCTTGCGCATCGCTCAACGCTTGTACCATGTCACCGAGCTTGGTATCGCTGCCCTTTGCACTGACGCGATAGAGTAAGCTGCCATTTTCGACCAACGCCCCTGCTAGCAGTATATCGCCTGCTTCTTTTTTAAGCGGTACGGACTCGCCGGTTAAATGACTCTCAACGCACCAGCCAGCACCGCTGATAACGACACCATCGGTTGCCACACGGCTGCCTTGCTTAGCACGCAGGATATCGCCTACTTGCACCGCTTGTAGCGCGACATTATGAAAATCACCATTTGGCTGTTGCTGCTCGACTTCATCAGGCGTTAAAGATAATAATAAATCGATACTGTTTAAGCTATGCTTTTTGGTACGCTCCTCAAGATATTTACCCGTACGCACAAAGGCAATAACCATCACCCCTGCTTCAAAATAAACAGCGGGTCCGTGTCCGCCTGCATGACCACTTTGCAATAAGCTGCTTAACGTGCCATCGCCATGGGTCAGCCATAAATAAGTAGAATACGCCCAAATGGTTACCGTACCAATGACCACCAATACGTCCATATTGGCAAGACCACCTTTGATAGACGCCCACGCACTTTTGTAAAAGGGCAATGCCAGCCCAAATTGGACAATAGTCGCTAAGATAAACTGAATCCAAACCGGCGGCATCCACGCCATACCCTGTCCAACCAGCATGCCTGCCATACCCACTAAAAACGGCACCAAACACACCCACAGCGCAATCAAGCGCCACGGATAGTCAGTTGCGGTATCCTCATCTGTTTGCGCAAACAAACTATCGGCTGCCTGCAAATTGGCCACAAAACCAGTTTTATTCACCCACTCTGTTACCTGCTCAGGTGTGGTTTGCGTTGGATCATAATCGACGTTGGCCGTCTCGCCAGCGAAGTTGACGTTGACTTCATAGACCGCAGGCTTTTTATTAAGGACTTTCTCGATGCGAGACGCACAAGCCTGACATGTCATCCCCTCAATCGCCAGTTGCAGGTGCGCACGCTTGGGCGCAAGCGGCGTATTTGACTGGATATCAGTCTCAACTTCATAGGGGTCATTGTTAGCGGTACGGGTAGCGTCATTCATAGAGAGAACTCGTTATTGCGTTAAAGCGCGTGATAGCGTTTAGATATTTAGGCAGTCGTTTGCGCGGAAAAAAAGCTCAATAGCTTGATAAAGGTGTTAGACGAAAGCGTATTTGAAGCGCCCTTTTCTAAACCTACTGATGATAAATATTAAATGGTTATGATTGGCGGTAATTCAACTTTTTCTATGGTTGCAACTCATCAACAGCTATTGGCGTATAAATAAAAAGACGTTAGTTATTGCTGCCTCGTTATTTTTTAGCCATTAAAAAAACCAGCCATGAGAGCCGGTTCTTTTATAAATATAAATAATCTTAAGAGTTAGCAACGGTGGCATCGAAACCTGCATCATCGATAGCAGTTGCTATCTCCTCGATAGTGGTCTTAGTGTCATCAAAGGTCACGGTCGCTAAATTATCAGCCAAATCAACAGAGATTGTCTCTACGCCGTCTATGCCGTCAGTCGCTTTATGTACGCTTGCCACACAACCACCACAAGTCATGCCATCGATATTAATGATTCTAGTTTGGTTTGCCATGAGAGGCTCCTTATTCTTATAACGGATTTTTTATTAGTGAATTTTTTATAATGTTCAAAAACTGTTTTGATAATGCTCTTTATGCGCTTAATTATCAATACAGCATGCAACTAGCATAAGCTGAAACAAAGCCAACAACAAGTCCATTTGGTTGTAAGTTTATTAAAGCGTTGTTGCTTCAAATATTTTTATAAAAACGAAATTTGTATAAACATGGCTTATGGAACTATCAAGCGTTAAAAATACCGCAGTAAATAGTCACTCACTAAACGTTAATCATGATAACGTGGGTTTTGCGGGGCATCGATAGGAAATGGTTGAGTCACGTAATCAACCATGCTAATTGCTGCAACAAACGCATGCACCGTCGTTTTGGTATCATCATAATGGATAAATGCCATTCTGTTTTCAGGCTGTAGCTCAATCTCTGTGACACCGGTAATATTTTTTAGCGCCGTCATCACGCTCTCAAACCCTTCGGTATCATCGATATTCTCAATACTTACTTGTGCAACTTTAATCGCCATGATCTTATCCCCTTATCGTTTATAGCATTAATGCGTATCCAATACCTCAAAACCTTTGACCAACTCATCAATCTGCTTAAGTTGACGCAAAAACGGCTCTAACTGACTGGTTCGCAACGCACACGGGCCATCGCATTTTGCCACTTCTGGGTTTGGATGCGCCTCTAAAAACAAACCTGCCAAACCTGTCGCCATACCTGCACGAGCAAGGGTGGTGATTTGCTCACGGCGACCACCAGCACTGTCACTACGCGCTCCCGGCTGCTGCAAACTGTGCGTCACATCAAAAAACACGGGGATATTCATCTGCTTCATGGTATCAAAACCCAGCATATCGACGACCAAATTGTTATAGCCAAAGGCACTACCGCGCTCACACAAAATCAGCTTATCGTTACCGCCCTCAAGGCATTTATTGACAATATGACGCATTTCGTGCGGTGCTAAGAACTGCGCCTTTTTAATATTAATAATCGCATCGGTTTTTGCCATCGCGTGCACCAAGTCAGTCTGACGCGATAAAAACGCTGGTAGCTGGATAATATCAGCCACTTCAGCGACGGGCGCTGCTTGATACGGTTCATGGACGTCAGTGATAATCGGCACTTGGAACTTTTCTTTAATTTGCCCTAGCCAATCGATACCTTGCTCTAAACCCGGCCCGCGATAAGAATGTAAGCTTGAACGGTTGGCTTTATCAAAGCTGGCTTTAAAGACATAGCCGATGCCCAAACGCTGACATATGTCAACATACTGCTCGGCAATCTCAAACGCCAATTCTTTGGACTCTAAGACATTCATACCACCGAATAGTACAAATGGCTGGTCGTTACCGATATTAATCGTCTTGCCACTTGGCGTATCGAGCTTGATATGTGATTGTGCGGTTAATAAATGTTCCATGAAGTGCTGACCCTCATTATTGTTATTTACTGTCGTTATCAACAACGTTTATTCATCTGACTTTTCCTATTGTAACCGTTGACATACTCCCGCCACTTTCGACAAGCTCAAGTGGGGGATTCTAAAAGCAAAAGCTCTTAGGCGACTTTCTCACGACCGTCGCAAGTTTTCTGCTTCAACGGGCGACCTTTACTGCATCTTCCCTCGACAGACAAAACGGCATGTCCTGCCGCAAGAATATTACGAGCTGCATTAACATCTGCATTCGCAATATAACCACATTCAACGCACTCAAATTTTGCTTGGGTGCGTCTATTTTCTTTTGCAACATGCTTGCATTTAAAGCAAGTTTGGCTTGTATAACGTGGGTCTACCTTGACAAGTAGCCCACCGCGCCAGTGCTGCTTGTACTCAAGCATATCAATCATCATGCCCCATCCCTGATCAAGAATTGATTTGT
>NZ_DJUD01000018.1:0-42036 GCF_002439405.1 Psychrobacter sp. UBA6291
ATTGATACGGTGTCATCTAAAACGGATGACAACACGGCATCCATCACCAGTAATTATGAAACGCTAACCACCGCGACAACTGCCAATGCAACCAAGATTGATGGTGTTTTTGCCCAAGTCAATCCGCTAATGGCTGGGGATGATACGGTTAGTGCTGGGGATGACACAGTTTTAGTTGGCGTATGGTCTGAAACAAGCGCACGTATCGAAGATGATATTGCATTAGGTCAGCGCATTGATATATTAAATGCAAGTTTTAACGACAATACAGCGCTTATATCAACCGAGCAAAAAGTAAGAGCTGATGCCGATAGCGCCTTGTCTACTCGTGTTGATATGCTGTCAGCTGCAACGGAAGGTAACACCGCGTCAATCACCAGTGAGACAACAGCCAGAACAACGGCTGATGAGGCGCTGGGCACTCGCATTGACACCGTCACAGCAACGGTATCTGACAACACGGCTTTAATACAAAGCGAGTCAACTGCGCGCGCCAACGCAGATACAGCACTGTCGCAACGTGTCGATACCGTGCAGTCATCAACTGCCACAGCACAGTCTAAAGCTGACAAAGCCGAAGCTGATGCAGCGACCGCCCAAACTGCCGCCAACGCAGCAGCGACAGCAGCGGGAAATAAAGGCGAGGTTATCTTTGGCTCAACAACGCCGGTTGCAGCTAAGCAATTAGCGCAAAACTTATGGATTGATACAACAGGAGGTAAAAACACGCCTAAGCGCTGGGATGGCAACGCATGGTCAATCGTAACCGATAAAGCCGCAACCGATGCACAATCAGCAGCCAATGCAGCGCAAGCAACAGCAACTGAGGCGCTAGGTAAAGCAAACACTGCAACGACTAATATCGCTACCATTAAAACGGATTTGAGTGCGGTCACAACGCAAAGCGGGGCTACGGCAAGCGCAGTGCAAACCCTGCAAACGTCAGTTGGCAGCAACACTGCGTCCATTCAGACATCGAATCAAGTCATCGACGGACTTCGCGCTCAATCGACGCTAATCCTAGATGTTAACGGCTACACTGTTGGGACTGGCACCTATAACGATGGTAAAAAAGGGACGTTTGCTGTTAGAGCGGATGAGTTCTATATCGGCTCACCAAACGGCAGCAAAGAACTTGGGTTTGTGCATTATGAAACAGCACAAGACATTAACGGTGTGATCATCCCTATAGGGACGTATCTAAGAAATGCTTATATCGCTAATGGCGCAATTACACTGGCTAAGATTGATACAGCAACCATCACATCGTTATCAGCATTATCAGCAACTATTGGACATTTCAAATCAGCGCCAACTGGCGCTAGGCTTGAAATTAAAGACAGCTTACTCAGTGTATATGATGCTAACGACGTGCTGCGCGTGCGGCTAGGGTTATGGTAAGGAGGATTTATGCCACAAGGTTTACAGGTTTTTGACACAAATGGCAACTTGCAGCTGGAGGTAACTAACAGGATAACCACATTAATAGGGGTATACACCATAACAAACGCTAACCCTAGAGTAGTTATTACCAGCCCTCTATTTGCAACCAATACAGCCTTCTTTGCTAAGAATCTAAACACAGCGCAGGGGAATCCCAACAACACTAATGAGAGTATAGAAATTCAAACAGCTACTACTTATACGTTAGAGTTTAAAAGGCTACCACCTAATACAAATTATCAAATATATGTGGGGGTTTATTAAATGGCAGCAGGTCTAGAGATTAGCAACGACACGGGCAGGGTTCAGATAACTTCTGAGTATGCCAATATGATATTAAGAAGTAAAAAAAGGAAAATAAATAGAAATAACTTCACTACGGATGGTCTGTTCTTTGCTATACAACCCGACATTGGAGAGGATATAGGATTTGGACAAATAGAGGACTGGGGTTTTAGTGCGGAAAACCAGAAAAGAGCTAATTTGTGTACCCCTTACGGTGATGCAGGCTCTAGTTTAGGTGATATGACTATTTATTCTTTCGATATTCCCACAGCAGCAGATTTAACAACTACAGATAAGTTAGGTTTAGAAGTTTATAAAGCTGATGGTACGGTAGCTTATAATTCAAACTTAAAGTATATGAAGGTGTTAGCCTCTAGCAAAAATTATGTAGGTACTGACGTACTCACACGTGATGAAATGGGCGGTATTTTTAATTATTACGGTAAAAGAACTACTTTAAATTTTGGTCATGCTAATGTGGCTGTAATTTTTAACATGGCTTATCATGTTAATCAGGTAGATATGAGCGCCCCATATTCTTTAGTTTCTACTTGCAGGATTAGACCTAATTTTGATTTAACCATAAGTGATTTTGATGTATTAGCATACGGCGATGTCACAGGCGCTATATCTACTGAATGCTCTTGGCTAGTGATAGATACTACAAACCTATAGCTCAACCAAATCCGACCGCCGAATAAGGCGGTTTTATTTTATCTAAAATTTGAGGAAAGCGTATGCCAAATAACACCCCTTTTTTGGACATAATCTTACTAAAGCTTTTGGCGTTTCTGCCCAAAGTTTTTGCAGCTGTCATTGGCGCCATTCTTGGTCTGATGCTAAGCGGTGACATTGGCAGGGACGGTAAGATACAAGTCAATATCTCGGTCATCGTTAAGTTTACAATCGCAGTCACGGTTAGCTTATACGGCGGCGAAGCGTCTATTGAGTATTACGAATTGCAAAACTACAGTGTTATGACGCATGGCTTTGTCATGCTTATGTGGGCAGTCTTTGGCATGCTTGCCATCGGCATCGTTTATCAAGCAGTAGCATTATGGCAAGGCAAGACGCTTGCTGAGGTGATAAAAGAAGTTAAAGACGCAGCGTTTGCAATCTTTGGCAAATAATAATCAGCATTAAATACAGCCTCTATTTAGAGGCTTTTTTAATGTCAAAAATAAGGTAAAATTTATGAGCGTATTCGACGCAATTTTCGAGCGACTAATGAAGCACGAAGGTGGTTACGTCAACCATCCAAACGACCCAGGCGGCGAAACAATGTATGGCGTGACCAAGCGAGTAGCGCAAGCGCATGGTTATTTCGGTGATATGCGTAAGTTGCCAAAATCTACTGCCAAAGCGATTACCGAGAAGTCATACTATAAAGCAGTGAAGGGCGATCAGTTAGACCGATTGATTGCATGGCAGTTGACAGATGCAGCATATAACCATGGTAATCGCCAAGCTGTTAAGTTTCTGCAGCGTGCAGTTGGCGTTACTGCCGATGGGTTGATTGGTCCGCGCACGCTTGCAGCAGTTGCGGAAATGGATAAAAACGATGTAGTGTTTTTATTCTTAGCTGAGCGCCTAGAGTTTTTCACTAACCTGCGCATTTGGCAAACTTTCGGTAAGGGGTGGGCTCGCCGCATCGTTGGAAACCTACGTTACGCAGCAGCAGATAATTAGTCTGTGACATGATTCTTGACATCCTATCGTCATACGCTATCACATCTAATCACATTACATAATCGTAAGTCATTGATATTATTAAGAGTGAATTTGATAGCGTGTGATAGAATGTGATGCAATCGGGTTCAACTCCCGCCATCTCCACCAAATATTAAAAATCCGATCACTTAATGTGGTCGGATTTTTTTTGATATACATTTATTACTAAGTTCGGAATGTAAAGTTTTAATGAGAGTAGAAGGTTGATTGATCTATTTGATAGAGTTCAAAGACAATAAAAGCACTGTTTTCTTAATGAGCTTATAAGAAAAAGGCCTCCAATTGCTTGGAGGCCTTTTAATATAATGGTACCCGGAGCCGGACTTGAACCGGCACGCTATTACTAGCGAGGGATTTTAAATCCCTTGTGTCTACCAATTTCACCACCCGGGCAAAACTTGTCTTATCTAAAAGTAAGCTTTCTACTTATTAGATAGTGGTCGCTATTATAAGCATTTCCATTAATAAAGCAAGCTAAAATTAACGTCATACTTATATATTTATAGCTAAATAATTGGAGGCTGAGGTCGGAATCGAACCGGCGTTAACGGAGTTGCAGTCCGCTGCATGACCACTCTGCCACCCAGCCAATCAAGGATGCCTATATTAGCAAAAATAATTTAAATTACAAGTCATTTTTTAACGAAACAGCGCTTATTTGCTAAGTTGCCGCTATTTAACCATAAATGAGGCATTATTTGAGCCTTAATAAGGTAAAAGGATAGCAAAATTGGTGCAAATGAAGTCATCGCCAAACCTAAATTCAGTGATGACTTGTTAAATATAACTATTCTAGTTTAACGCTTGCTAGACAATATCTTGATTATTACGTTTTGCTTTTTTGAAATCGCGATAAGTTGCGGTACAGATTAATGTCAGCACCCCAAGGGTAATCGCCGGCCAGACGAGGATATAAAATCCATAGATAAAGACGTTGTCCATGATGTCTCCTTATAGTGTTTATACAAATTTTTTGCTTACTAGACTTCAGTAAGAATGGCTAACCAAGCATTGGTTAACCATCAATGCCTAATAAGATTTTGCTTAAGTTTTTGGTAACGTTTTTGCTTGCGGCTGTTTATCGTAGTTGCCCACCCGCTGTTTAATGAGGTCAAAATCAAAATGCTCGTCACCCATAAGGCTGACAATCACGCAGACGATGGTACTGGCACCGTAAGCGGTCAAGGAGGCCAACAAGACCATATATTGGCGTAAAAAGCCGGTGGCAAAAATGAGCATCAGTACTAGCGTAATAGCGGCGGCGACCATACCGATTTTGCGTCCTAAAAAGCCAAAGACCATGAGTCCAATCACGACAGCAGCGCCAACACTGGCCAAAATCTCAAAGAATAGTGCGGTGAAGCCTTCAATGGGAATCAGCTCAAAGCGTGCGACGCAAAATAATAACAACCCGACGATGACGGCTGAGGTAAAGGCCACATTGGTGACGCGATTCCAGAACACACTGGCAATCACAGGGAATACAATGGTGCCCCATAATGCACCAACGAAGACCAGCATGACCAATATATCAAGCTTAAAGCTAGCGAAAATCAATCCAGCAGCGGTGGCAATAATCATGGTTGAGCGTCCAACCAGCATCATGGTTTTTGGTTTTACACGCCCTTTAGCGATATTTTTGCCATAAACGTCCGCCATCATAATCGTTGATAGCGCCGATAAATCTGAGTCAGCGGTTGAGGATAATGAGCCAATGACCAAAATAAAGAACAAGGCAATAAATACCGGATGCAAATAAGTACTAACCATTTGCGGGATTAAGTTATTCATATTGCCATCGAGCGGTTCAATACCAATGGTCAAAGCCATCAAGCCAATCATACCAAGTCCAATGACGATGCCCGCGTAGCCGACCGTTGCAGTGACAAAAGTTGCTTTGATTTTGGTTTTATCAATGGCAAATAATCGCTGGGTAATGGTTTGGTTGCCGATAGCATAAGCCAATACCGCGACAAAATAAGGCGCCCCTTGCTGAAAAAAGGCTTCAGAAGAAAACAGGTTTTGCTGCTCTAAGGTTAAGTTTGATAAGCCGCTGACCATGACCGCAGGCCCGCCCATGGCAAATAGCACTGCAGGGATGATGATGACTCCAATCGCCATCAGAGCCACCAATTGAGCAAAATCGGTAAATACGGACGCTCGAAATCCAGAGGTCAACGTATAGCTGAGCACTCCGACACCTGCGATAATGACGCCGGTCTGAAACGATAACGGCGATAATACTGATACCAAAGCACCAGCAGCGGTAAAGTTGACCATCAAGCTAATTAAGCTGCCCATAAGGTTAGATATGGCTAAAATTAATTGGCTTGATGATCCGTGGCGCGCGTGGATAAGTT
Source organism: Psychrobacter sp. UBA6291 (assembly GCF_002439405.1). Lineage (NCBI taxonomy): Bacteria > Pseudomonadati > Pseudomonadota > Gammaproteobacteria > Moraxellales > Moraxellaceae > Psychrobacter > Psychrobacter sp. UBA6291. The sequence continues at coordinate 5,820 of NZ_DJUD01000018.1, forward strand.
CACCTAAGGTGTGTCCATTAGGAGCAAGTTCGCGAAAGCGCATGCCAAAAGGGTAGATGAATAAAATCATCAAAGCGCCCCAAAAACCATAATGTAGCGGTCCTGAAACGCCGTATTTATAACCGGAGGTTGCAGCCGCATAAAACGAGGCTGCCCAAATCCAAGTTGCAGTCATACTCGCCGCGCCCATGCCGAAACCGACACCATGACCGGCGACCATAAATCCAGAAGTGGTTTCCTTATCTTTTTTAATCAATAAAGACAGCAGGTAAGTACCGCCATAAAATCCTAATAAAAGTAAAAGAATGGTGATTGATGAAAATTGGAACAATGACTCAGTTTTCAAATTCATACCTCGCAATTGTTTGAAGAATAAAGGTTTGCAATAAAAGTCATGCCACAAACTGTTAGGAATGTAATAGGACGCATTGGTTCTATTCGCTGATTGTATACAGCGCACAAGCACGCAATGAGGCAAGCCAAACGCTCACGTTAAATGTGATGCCGCTTTTTTATTTAGCACAGCCCGTCAGACAAGTATTTGACAAAAAATATAGACTAAAAATTTGTCTTAGAAATAACGGCGGCAACTCTCAATAGGCGTCTGTTAATGGATTGACCATTACGCTGTCAAGTGATGCCTACTCGATAGTAACGAGACACTAAAAGACGCATATTGATTAAGCATCTCTAGCAAAAATACGGATAAGCACTGAGCCTAAACTGCTTGGGCGGTGCTAGATAAGCTATGTATAGTAGCTGCGTTAAGCAATAGTTAGGATGGAGTTTTATCCTTTTATTGCTTATGAGCGAACATCCGTTGTCGTGATAATAAGTAAATTTTTATGGCAGTTGTTGCCAGTATTTACTCGTCATTGATAAATAAAACTACAGCGATGTTAAATTCTCGTAACATGTTTGTGCGGTAAGAGTAACCTATTCTGTCTGCTATCTCAAATTTTACCGCAGACTTTTTAGTCAGCCAGCATTAAGATAGACTAATAGGTCGTCATTAAAATGGTTATAATAAGCAGAAGAGGTTAGGAGAAACTATGAAGTTTAAACAAATTTTCTTGTATCAAGGAAAGGATAACGATAAAGGCTAGGGCTCTTTTAGGAACTTACAGGGAGAGTTAAGTTGAAGTAAAAATAAGTAGAAAATAGTTATTGCTTAGCGGTTTAGTGATAGAGTTAAATGGTTATAAAAAAAGAGTCGCCGCTAGTTTGTCGGTTTAAGCGTCCTCATAATTAGTATAATAAGTAACGCGGTCATCGCGTAAAAACCCCGCCAGTCCCAAACCATAGCGTTCAGCGACGCGTACCGCAGTACTGGTCGGTGCCGACATACCAACGAGCCAAGGAATGCGGCTACGAATGGATTTTTGTACCAGCTCAATAGACAATCGCGAGGTCATCACCACGCATGTCAGCTCGGTCTTGTTGCGCAATTGCCAACCGATGAGTTTATCAAGTGCGTTATGACGCCCGACGTCTTCAAATAAATACAAATCCTTGTCTTGCATGGTAGCGGCAGCATGTACCGCACCCGTGAGTTGATGGGTATGCTGGGCGGCGCCAATTTGCTGATGCATGTGTAGTAAATAATTAAGGCTGGGCACGGAGGATTCTGACGGTTTTTGTTGCAAGCCAGATGATAAATAATGACTTAAATCAGGAAGCGCTTGCGAAAGCCCGGTGATACCGCACATACCGCAGCCTGTACGTCCTGCTAGCTGTCGCCTCTGCGCTTGAATACGCTGATGACAGCGCTGATTTAGTACCAGCTCTACTACATATACATCATAGTCTTGCAACTGCGCTGAAAATTGCTCAAATGCCGTCTTTTCGTCAAGCAAGTCATCCGTTAAATCACTGGTGAACCTTCTATAACTGGCAATATCGGTCAGTTGCGTTACCTCCCAATCTAATAATTCATGACTATGATGAATCAATCCTTCGCTATATAAAAAGCCAATGGCAAGGTACTCAAGCTGATAGGGGCTTGCCATTAATATCGCATAGTGGATACCATTAATGACAATCGCAACCGCTGCCTCTACTGCCAGCAGCGCTGATTTGTTATCAACCTCTATTTCTGCATTTTTAGAAGAGACATTTGCTGTAGATAAATAAGCATGTTTTTGTGTTAAATGTAGGCGCGATAAAGGCACGGTCTGCATATCCATTATTGGCGCAGCAGCATGAACAGCATTGGTTTCTAAATCGGCCGCTGAGCCATTTAACCAAGGTTCTACTGCAACTACGTTATGTTTACTGACCATCATATTTTAACCATTTCCTTTATCAAACTATCTTTGTTAAGCGCTGGCAGCTAATGTGTTTTCAGTAACGAGCTGCAAAACAACGGTAACGGATTTATAAGAAGGCGTCCTTGAGTCTGGCGCGTGAGTGTCTAAGTCGATAAGGTCGTTACATTCAGGATAATAAGTCGCCACCGCATTGGCAGCGATATCCATCTCAGTCAGTATTAATGGACCTAAGGTGCGCTGTTCATCTTGACTGTCTTGACGCGATACCATAACACTATCGCCTTTTTGCCAACCTAAACGCTTGATTTCATCGGGATGCATAAATAACACGTCGCGGCGGTTGGTCTGGCGATAGCGGTCTTGATGACCAAAAATCATGGTGTTAAATTGATCATGACTGCGGACACTGGTTAGCTGCCATACTTTTTGCTCAGCGCTTTGGGTTGGATTGTGATCGCTATTGCTTGGATGAATCGCGGGTTCATTATTTTTGCTATGGTCACTTTTAGCATTGTTATTTTTAGCATGGCTATGATAGCTCGATGTGGTTTCTGCCATCTGTGCTGCGACATAAGTAATGGGATATTGTGGGACTTCAAACTGCGCTTTGCCGCTATCGGTATTCCAAACGCGATGACGGGCAGGGTGGTATAAATGAAAACCGCGCTCGTTTTCACGAATACGATCGTTAAAATTCTCAAAGCCTTCAATAGCTTGAGCGATATAATTACGGATGATATCAAAGTCGCTGCTCATTGTTTGCCATGGAATAGACGAATCAGCGTCAAGCACGTGGGTTGCCATATCGGCCACAATTTGCGCTTCAGATTTTAAATCATCACTAATCGGCTCAATGCGACCGCGCGTAGGAACAATTTGGCACATAGAGTCTTCAATCGTCGCGAACTGCTCACCTTTTTCCGTTACTAAGCGTTCGGTACGGCTGATACAAGGTAAGATAAGGTTATTTTTACCCGGATATAGCATAGTTTCATTAAGTTTGGTGCCGATGAAAACATTGAGTTCGGTAGTGGTTAAGGCCGTTTGAATCGCACTTTTATCGGGCGCGGCAACGGCATAATTACCGCCCATGCTGATAAAAGCTTTGAGCTTACCTTGCATTAATGCTTTTGCGCCAGCGATGACATCAAGCCCATCTTCTTGCGGCATAGGGCGCTTAAACACGCGCTCAAGGCTATCAAGTAGGCTTTGTTTGGGGCGCTCATGGATGCCCATAGTGCGATCGCCCTGCACATTGGAGTGACCACGCACGGGCGATGCGCCTGCACCATCGATACCAATCATGCCCATGAGTAGCAGCAAATTGGTAATCATGGCGACATTATCTTCGCCTTGGACGTGTTGGGTAATGCCCATACCCCACGTACAGATAGTGGCAGGACTATCTGCCACGAGCTTGGCAAGGTTGATGATGTCTGCTTGCGTAATACCAGAACCAAGCTCAATATCTTGCCAAGATTGGGCGACCAGCCATTGTTTTAAATCATCAAACCCTGAAGTATGAGTGCTAATAAACTCACTATCAATCTTATCGTTTTCTACCAGCCATTTAGCCAAACCAGTCAATAAAGCGACATCACCACCGATTTGAATTTGAATGACCTCATCGACCATTTCATCGCTTTGTCCTGCAGCCATATGGGTTGGTTTTTGTGGATTCCTAAACTTGCTTAAACCCTGCTCACGCATCGGGTTAATAGAGATAATACGGCAGCCTTGTTTATGGGCGTGCGCTAGCATCTCAAGCATACGCGGATGATTGGTGGCAGGATTTTGCCCAAACAGCATAATCAACTTTGCTTGCTCAAAATCTTCCAAAACTACGGTGGCTTTACCGACGCCTAATTGTTTGCCAAGCATCACTGACGTTGGCTCGTGACACATGTTTGAGCAATCTGGCAAATTATTGGTGCCAAAACAGCGTACAAACAGCTGAAACATAAAAGCTGGCTCGTTGGTCACGCGTCCTGAGGTATAAAATAACGCTTCATCTGGTGAATCAAGATTTTTTAAGACATCAGCGATACGCTCATAAGCTGCTTGCCAAGAAATCGCCACATAGCGGTCTTGCGCTGCATCATAATATAACGGCTCTGATAAGCGTCCGCTATGCTCAAGCTCATAGCCTGACCAACTTTGCAGTTCGGTTACGCTATGTCTGGCAAAGAACGCCGCATCTGCACGTTGGTTCATCGTTTCACTGGCAATGACTTTGATACCGTTTTCACAGACATCGATAACTTTATGGGTCTTATGGTCAGGCCACGCACAGCCCGGACAGTCGAAGCCGCCCTTAGGCTGATTGCTATGTAAGACGCTGACACTACCGCGCATAAACGCCTTGTAATCCATCAGCTTACGAGTCGATGAGATCAGCGCTGGCCAACCAGCAGCAGGATGGGTATAAACAGGGATTTTGCGCATGACAGACCTCATAAGCGAATGGCGATAAGTAAGGGCTACTATAATAAAAGTGATTATGTTAAGTGCTACTATATAATGGCTGATAAGAAATATTGACTTTCATTACTTATAGATAACAAAAAACCTCAAAGCAAATGATGCGTTTGAGGTTTTTTTATTTTATAAATCAGCATGACTGATATGTTGTCAGGCTAGCGCATTTAATAACGGGCATCTTTAGGTTTGTTGCCATTTGGCCAGTCATTTACTTTACCAGCAAAGTCGGGACGCGGTTGATGGGTGAAAAATTCAGCGACATCGATAGCATCTTGGTCACTCAGCACGTTACCATGACCCCATAAGCCTTTGGTCTGAATGCCCATTGGCATATTGTACTTAACAAAAGCCGCGGCTTTATAAGTACGCGCCAACCCAGCGCCAATGTTAAAGGATTCATCGCCCCATAATGGCGGGAAGACAATATCGCCGCGACTGTCTTTCATGCCTTCGCCGTTATCACCATGACAGGTGGCGCATTGTACTTGGTAGATTTTTTCACCGCGTACAGGATTGCCAACCAAAGATTCATCCACTTTACCAGCGTTTTGGATATCGACCTTTTGTTCTTTCGGCGTATTTTGGGACAGCCATTTCATATAGGCCAACATCGCTAGCATTTCAGGTGATTCAGGTTTTAAAGGTTTGCCATTCATCGAGCGCTGAAAACAGCCATTAATGCGCTTGGTTAAATCAACTTCTTTACCAGCACGTGGCATTACGCGCGGGTAGAAATTATAACTGTTGATGTAGGGGTCGCCAAGCGGGATTTTACCTTGCGAGATATGGCAACTATTACAGTTCATTTGCGCGCCAACGTGCTTGGGCAATAAACGCTTGGTTTCGTTTAATAAGCGTTTGCCATAAAAAATCTCATCAGCGTTTGGCTCATCCAAGATAGAGGTATCTTGCGGCAGCACATAGGTACCGACATCTTCGTTGGCATCATCAGCAGTAACTAAGCCATATTTAGGGGCATTTTGCTCGATAGGCTCTGGCTGTGAGCAACCGCTACTGATAGCGGCGATACTAACCACTGAGGCAGTCAGAACAGCGGTGGTCAGTTTGCTCATTTTCATTTTCTGAGAGATAACGCTAACAATAGCAGGCAGGTTGTGTGGAGAGTTTTTCATTATTTTGCTCCTTTTGTTTGCGCATCAATACTTAAGTCTGGGGCGATATCGGTACTGGTTTTTGGTTTTTTGGCGAGGAAAGCGCGCATTTTTACCACATCATCGACACCGATTTCAGGCGCTTGGTTGGTCCAGCTATTACGTACATAGTTGACCACTTCTGCCACATCGGCATCACTTAGGTTAGTGAATTCAGGCATGGTAAAGGCCATGCGGTCGTGCGGAGTTTCTGGCATGCGACCACCGCTCAAGGTGATTTGTAGTACCGAGTCGGCATTTTTCGCATATACCGCACTATTGCCATCAAGGGCTGGGAAGATACGCGCCACGCCTTTACCATCGGCACGGTGACAAACTTGGCAATACTCGGCGTACAAGATTGAACCGCGCGAATCATAGTTGCCATCAAGCAGTTTTTGCGTGGTAATGTCTTTTTTCGCCGGCAAGGTTTTTTCTTTATTTGGCGCGGGCGTTAAAGTCTTTAGATAAGATGACATGGCGTTGATATCATAGTCTGTCATATATTGCGTGCTGTGCTCGACCACTTCGGCCATGGCGCCAAAGGCAGCCGTGGTATCAGTGCGACCGGTTTTAAAGAAGTCATTCAGTTCTGCGACCGTCCACGTACCCAAACCGCGATGTTCACCGCGAATACTTTTGGCGCGCCAGCCATCGATAACCGCACCGCTCAAATATTCTTCTGAGTCGGCATTATTTAAGGCGATTTCTTGGAAGCCAATACCGCGGCCAGTATGGCAAGAGCCGCAGTGTCCAGGACCTTCAACTAAGTATTGTCCACGAGCCAACACTGCATCATCACTTTCAGCGACAAACTCACGTTTTGGGTCAAACATTGCTTGCCAGTATGCTAAGGGCCAACGCCAGTTTGCCACCGGTGGTAACTCACTTTTTAAGTTGGCTTGCTTGACGGGTTTGACGTCTGACATAAAAAAGGCGTACATCGCGGCCAAATCTTCATCTGGCATAAGCTGATAAGAAGGATAGGGCATCGCAGGGTAAAGGGCTTTATTATCACGACGCACGCCATGCTTGACGGCATTCTTAAAGTCAGTAAAGGTATACTGACCAATACCGGTTTCTTTATCAGGGGTAATGTTGGTTGAATAAATGGCACCCAGTGGTGTCAGCATAGGCAGGCCGCCTGCATAAGTCTCGCCATCTAACGTGGTATGACAAGCAACACAGTCAGCGGTACGCGCGACGTATTCCCCTTGTTTAATAAGTGCAGGGTCGGTGATATTGACCTCGATGTCACTGCTACTCGTGCGCATATTAGGCAGTATTTGCCCAATGATAAACGCTAAAATCAGCCCGACAATGGCTGCCATAATAATGATTAATGGCCACTTTTTCATAAGCCTGCCCTCCATAAAAATAGGCTATAAAAATATTACTGCGCTTACTGTCGCTATCTATGTTGTAAGGCTTATTGGTAATGCCTGATTTTTATATTCGATAGCAATCATTAAGCTCAGCCAATTAAAAGATACAATCTTGCTATGTAGTATAGAATATGGCGTAATATGCTGATATTGTGGAAAACCACATTAATCATATGGTTTTAATAAATTTTACAAACTTGGACGTCTTAAGTCGCAAATAATGCCTATAAATACCATTGATTTTTTATCGAAAATTGCGCTTAGAACCATAACCTTTAGGGCGTTGAAAGTGTGGAAAGCTCTGATGGCATTAAATGCTTGCTTGGTTATGTCGATGGCAAACGCCCAGACGTATTATTTAGGCGTGCTGGCGCCGCAAGGCGAAACAGTTGCGCAAGAACGCTGGCAACCTTGGCTCAATCAGCTTAACGAGCAGCTACAAGAGGACACAGTAGTCTTAGTGCCGCTAGCATTAGAGAATTGGCAGCAGGAAATTGAGGCGCAGCAATTTGCCTTAGTGCTTGGTCCACAAGTACAGCTGATTAAAATGAATACCACCCATTGGCGCTGGCTTGCGACCTTGCAAGCCGATACGGCGCCAGCTAAATTGACTGCGCCTGCTGATATCAATGGTAAAAACTTTAATGAAAAAGGTTTTAACACCAAAACCGCTGATAAGCAGTTTTCCGCAACGGTTAGCTTAGCCAATGAATTTAATAAGCTCAGTCAGGGTGGTCCGTTAAAAGAACCTAGCGCCATGGAAGAAGTCGCCAGTGCACTTTGGGTAAAGGCGGACAGCGGCATTTATCAGCTGCAAGATTTGCAGCAGCGTAAAATTGCTGCCGTCGATGCCGAGGCTTTTGGTGGTTATCTATTGGTCGCGCATTTATTACAACAAAACGGTGTGCCGTCCAACCGTTATCAGACCCAGTTCGTCGGTTATCCTATTGAACGCACGTTAAATGCACTAGCGAATGGCAGCGTAGACGCAGCAATAGCGCCACTTTGCTTGATGGAAGAGATGGCACGACAAGGGAAAGTTAGCGAGAAACAATACCGCCTTATTCACCCTGTTACGACCACTTCTAGCTGTCAATCTTCAACGCCTATATATCCAAATTGGACATTGGCGGCGACCGAGCAAGCGCCAAATGCTTTGGTGCGACAGATTAATCAAAATCTATTTGGTACAAGTCAATCAGAGCAAGCGTTGTTAGGAATAGGACAGCGCTGGCTACCACCCGAATCGAGTAGTAATGCTGAGCGTATCCTCTATGATATGAACCGTCATCCCGCTCAAAAGCAGCTGGGCGCGCATATGGTTGAATGGGTAAAGGCGCATCGATTGTGGATGGCGATTATTGTTTTAATTATTTTGATATCAACAGTAAATTATGCGTGGATGAGTTGGCTAGCATGGCGACGGCGGCAAAAAATAACCCTGCAAAATCGATTGATTCGTGATTATGACCAGCAGCTACGTCAATCAGAACGCTTCGCTGTCATCGGTGAGATGAGTGGATCAATCGCCCATGAAATCAATCAGCCGCTGGCGACCATTCAAAATTATGCCCAAGGATTACTGATTCGCAGTCAAAACAGTCAAAATAGTCAAAGCAGTCAAGAATGGACAGGGTTGGATAAAAACTCAGTAAATAGTTTGACTGCGGTAGAAAAGTCGCTAACTGATAAACAAGCAACAGACAAACAAGTGGCAGATAATAAACAAGCAACAGAAATTGCATTGCAGCAAATTGTCAATGAAACCGAACGGGTTGCGGCTGTTATCAGTAATATTCGGCGCTGGGCAGGGCGCTCGCAGCCGAACAACGTTCAAGTGGACATCGCCACCACCTATGAGCAGTGTGTATTGCTACTTGGTGAAAAAGCCTCAAGTATTGGCTTTTGGTTGGCGAGTGACTACCGGTCTTTGCAATTGCCAAGCTTGGTTTTAGACCAGTTATTGATGAACAGTATGGTCAATGCTGAGCAGCAAGGGGCGACACAGATAATGTTACGTTGTCAGGCAGAAGATTATAATGGCAAATCCTATATAGTATTGCATATAACCGATGATGCAGGCGGTTTTGATGAGGCGCAGTTGCTTGACCATAAACCGTTAGCTGGTAATAAGCAGCTAGTCGAGAGTAAATCGCAGCAGCGTCTACCCAATCATTACGCCACTAAATCAACCAAAGCCAATGGTTTAGGCTTGGGTTTGATGATATGTCAGCGCTTGTGCAAATCACTCGACGGTATGATGCAGCTTAGCAATATCGAAGTGCAGCAGGAGCTTAATTGCATACAAGCGTTAGACGGTTATCAGCAACGCTTTAAGCGTAACTTAAATGGTAAAGTGCGCTTGATGAACACTGAAAATACTTACACGCCAGCAAATAAGATTGGTGCGCAAGTATCTTTTTATCTGCCGCTGCATTTGGCTGATAATACTGAGAAATAAAGCAATCAAAAGAGAAAGTAAGCATAAGAGAGTTATAAACAACCAAGCGCTTATAAACTTTGTAAATTAACTTAATCATAAGGTTGCGTATGAATGCTCAGCATCATCTCAATAAGCACTTAAAACACTTAGATTCTCAAACAGCTGGTAATGGTTCAGCTGCTATTATTAGCGAACCTCTGCTGATTCATATCATCGACGATGAAGAAAGTGTGCGTACATCCTGTGATTTTCTGATTAGCAGCTTAGGATTACCGACCCAAGTATGGTCAAGTGCTCTGATATTTTTACAGCAAGTCGATATCTATCGCCGAGCAGTGGTGGTCAGTGATCTAATGATGCCAGAAATGAGCGGTCAGGCACTACAAGCGTATCTTACTAAACATGACAGTCCGATAGGGTTTATTGCGTTAACTGGCAAGGGTGAGATTGCTGATGCAGTCAACATGCTCAAACAAGGAGCCGCTGATTATCTCGAAAAACCGATTAATAGTCACCGTTTACAAGAAGCGCTTGCGCGTGCACAAGCCTTAACAATCAAACGTGCTCAGCTTTATAATATTAAAAAACTCTATGCGCAGCTGACCGAGAAAGAAAAGCAGGTAGCCAATGAGTTACTGCAAGGCAATCTGAATAAAAATATCGCCGATCATTTAGATATATCGGTCCGTACGGTAGAGGTACATCGCTCACAAGTGATGAAAAAAATGCAAGCGCAGCATGTCAGTGAGTTGATTCAAAAATTGGTCATGCTTGATTCTTAATAACTAAAACAGTCATAAAAAAACGCCTGCTATTAAACAGGCGTTTTATTTTTTTAAATTCAAAATATTTTGCTAAATGATTTAGCTTAATATCAAGCTGTCATCTTCGACTTTTTCACCGCGAGTTTGCTCAAACATATCAAGTAAATCATGCACATTCATGCCTTTACGAATATCGCCTGCGACATCGAGTACTACTTGTCCTTGATGGAGCATCACGGTACGCGTGCCATGGGCTAATGCCTGCTGCATCGAGTGAGTGACCATCATCGTGGTAAGCTGATTGTCCGTGACGATTTTGTCCGTTAATTCTAAAACAAAAGCCGCAGTCTTAGGGTCAAGGGCAGCCGTATGCTCATCAAGCAGTAGAATCTTAGATGGTTGCAATGATGCCATCAGCAAGCTAACGGCTTGACGTTGACCACCGGATAACAGGCCCATACGGTCAGTTAAGCGATTTTCTAAACCCAATTTTAATACTGACAGTTTCTCGCGAAATAAGTCACGGTTGTTTTGGTTTAGCGCAAAGCTTAAACCACGTTTGCCACCGCGCTTATAGGCAAGCGCCATATTTTCTTCAATGGTTAGCGCCTCACAAGTTCCCGCCATCGGGTCTTGGAAGACACGAGCGACCCAATGGGCACGTTGATGCGCGGTTTTTTTGGTGACATCGATACCATTTAACAAGATTGAACCGCTATCGACGCGCGTGGTGCCACTGACCGCATTTAAAAAGGTCGATTTGCCTGCGCCATTGGTACCGATGACGGTGACAAATTCACCATCGGCGATATTCAGATTGATACCGCGTAGGGCAGGGTTTTCAATGGGCGTTCCAGGATTAAAGGTCAACCGCAAATCTGTAGCTTGCATCATAATTATAATTCCTTATGGTTGCACATTGACATTAAGCCCGAACTTTACGACTTAAAAATTTATTTTTAGCTTTTGGCAATACTAAGGCCAAGACCACGAGTAGCGCGGTAATCAAGTTTAAATCTTGTGGGCCAAAACCGATACTACGTAGCGTGCTGCTCGATAGAGCCACTTGAATAAAGAGCTTATAAAGCACCGCACCGACAACCACCGCAAAGGTAATCAGCCAAATACGCTTAGCTGGAATAATGGTCTCACCGATGATGACCGCTGCCAAACCAATGACAATGGTCCCGATACCAATTGAGATATCAGCGCCACCTTGCGTCTGCACAAATAATGCGCCCGCTAACGCAATCAAGCCGTTAGAGATTGCCATACCAATGATGGTCATCCATGAGGTATTGATACCTTGCGCCTGTGCCATACGTAGGTTTGAGCCAGTCGCCCGCATCGATAAACCCGTTTCGGTACTATAAAACCAGTTTAAAAACAACATGGCCAATAGGACGACGACACCAATAATGAGGCAGCGCATCCAGTAACCATTACCATCACTGACCAAGGTGCTAAATACTGTCGTTTCACCTAACAATGGTAAGTTTGGCGCACCCATAATCCGTAGATTGACAGAGTATAAAGCAACCATCACAAGGATACTGGCAAGCAGCTGTAAAATGCCCAGCTTAACGTGTAGCCACGCGGTGACAATACCGGCGACTGACCCTGCTAGCATACCAAAGGCACAAGCAAGCCAAGGATTCACTCCAGCGATGATAGAAATACCCGCGACAGCGCCGCCCAACGGAAAACTACCGTCAGCGGTCAAATCTGGAAAGTCGAGGGTACGAAATGAGATAAGGACGCCAAGCGCCACTAGGCCATAAATCAGACCACTTTCAAGCGCACCAAAAAAAGCAATTAAAGACATAAGAGATCAGTAAGTCATAACCCAGCGTTTAATAAATGATGGCGAGATAATTGAGATAGGCGACATATCGCGCTATCAATCAGCCAACTTTGCTTAAACGACTAAGCGGTGAATTTAACAGATAGAGGTATCTGCAGTTAGGGTCAAGCAAAACCTATTCTTAGAATGCTTGATTATAAGCTTTGCTTATTTACAGCCTTGAAAAAACAAGCCCAGCCTACTGACTGAGAGCTGGGTTTGTCTGCGCTACCTACATAGCCATATCAAAATAGCTATATCCAATTAACCTAGACGATAATTGATAAAAACTATCGTCTAAGAATTAGAGTTAAAAGCGGCAGTTATTCTAACACTACTTTTGCTTTATCGATAACGGCTTGTGGTAGCGTGATGCCTTCGGCTTGCGCATTCTTTGGACTGACATGTAAATCAAGCGATTGCGGCGTATAAACAGGGATTTCGCCTGCTTTTTCACCGTTTAAGATACGCGTAACGATTTTACCGGTTTCGCGGCCCAAATCGTAATAGTTCACTCCTAACGCAGCAACGGCACCGCGTTCAACCGAACTGGTATCAGAGGCAATCAATGGAATCTTACTTTCTTTAGCGATTTGGTACAGTGATTCGTATGCTGAAACCACGTTATTATCCGTTGAGGTATAAATCATATCGACTTTACCTTCAAGACTACGAGCGGCCATCGCAATATCGTTACTACGCTGCGCAGGCGCTTCGTGAACGTTAATACCAAGTGGGGTCAAATTCTCTTTCAGCGCTTTTAAAACGATGGTTGAGTTCACCTCACCTGGGCTATAGACATAACCGACGTTTTTTAGACTTGGGATAATTTGACGCATCAAATCGATTTGCGGCGCATAAGGAAGAGCATCAGAGGCGCCAGTAACGTTGGTGCCAGATCCATCAAGTTTCGGTACCAGTTTTGCTGCGACAGGGTCGGTGACCGCTGAGAACACCATAGGAATGCTGCTGGTAGAAGCGGCTACAGACTGAGCCGATGGCGTGGCAATCGCTACGATGACATCTGGTGCATCAGCGACGAATTGCTTGGCAATCTGACCGGCAGTGGCGGTATTACCTTGGGCACTTTGGAAGTTGATGGTTAAGTTTTCGCCTTCTTTAAAGCCGGCGTCACTTAACTCGTCGATAACGCCTTTACGCACATCATCGAGTGCTGGATGTTCAACGATGGCGGTAATAGCGACCGTTTTCATGGCAGCTTTGGCATCGCCGCCCGTTGCAGCGCCGTCAGTGGTGTTGGCATCTTGTGCTGGCTGGTTACAGCCGGTCAAGATAGCGGTGCAAACACCGCCCCATAATAAAGCTTTGGCAAAACGATTTTGATACAACATGGGTCTGACTCCTGAAAATAATAATGTGTCCGTACATTATATAAAAGATAAGAAAGGGTAGCGCTGCCAGCCATTATCCTAGCTGATTGTGTAATCCGTTGTATAGCTGACTATTAATTACCATTCATTTATTCTTTACTATTGAGACGCAACTATTTATTAGTGACTATTTACTGGCCTTTTGTGCTTCTTTGTCGACATTGATGGCGTTTTTAAGTAAGTCTGCCGATAGGCTAGTACCTTGTTCAGCGGCGTGTTTTGGGCTGACGTATAGCGTTAAGGTATTCATCACTTGCGGTGCGATATCTTTGGTCGCTTCACCGTTTAATACCCGGTACACCATTTTGCCTGTAGTACGGCCAAAGTCATAATCATTGACACCAAGTGCCGCCGTCGCACCGCGTCTGACGCTAAATTCATCTGAGGCAATAACTGGGATATCAAGTTCATTAGCCGCATTTGCCATTGCTTCAAAGGCCGAAACCACGTTGTTATCCAATGAGGTATAAATAACCTCTACCTTGCCTGCCAGACTACGAGTCGCCATTGCAACGTCGGTAGGGCGATTGGCAGTAACGCCCAATATCTTAAGCCCGCGTGCTGGTGCTGCTTTTTCCAGTTGTTTAAGAACCACTACTGAATTGGCTTCGCCTGGGCTATAAACATAACCAATGGTTTTCACATTAGGGACAATTTTTTGAATATTGTCTAACTGCGGTTCAATAGGTAATTCGCTCGACAAACCAGTCACATTGGTTTGGATAGGCACGTCATTTTCGTCAATTAGCTTGGCTGCCACAGGGTCTGAAATGGCGGTATAAATAACGGGAACAGTTTTTGTCGAAGCAACTACAGATTGCGCAGAAGGTGTTGAGATGGCAACGATAGCATCTGGATTGTCACCGGCGAACTGTTTGGCAATTTGCCCAGCCGTTGCGGTATTCCCTTGCGCACTTTGAAAATTAACGGTTAGGTTTTGCCCTTCTGCGTAGCCGTTGTCCGCCAGCTCATCAATAATACCGCGGCGCATCTCATCTAAAGAAGGATGCTCGACAATTTGCGTGATGGCCAAGGTTTTGGCAGGCTTATCATTAGTTGCGCTATCATCAGCGTTGACGGCAGGGTCGGTCGCATTATTAGAGCAAGCGGTTAAACCAAGCGCCGCGCTAATAGCAGCGCCGCACAGGCTAAGGCGTAAAGTAGTGGCAAAGGTCATTTTATTTTGGCTCATAGGTTAAAGAGTGCAGGTTACCCGAGTCAATATTATGTGCATGATGAGATAACGGGCGAACATAAAGGTAATCAATCCCTTGATGATTACGTCCATATTATGACAGTAATGTAACTTATGGCAATAAGAAAATAAAACGCATTTGTCATTCATTTTATAAAGGTTAGTAAAGATGGATTTTTGTCTATATTTTTATTTTTTGCCCATGTTCTTTTTATTTCATCACCAATGAATTTTGGGCAAAAAAAGATGCCACGAAAGCATCTTTTTTATTCTATAAGTTCAATCGCAGTTAAGCCAACACATCACCAATAACGCAGTTGTCCGGTAAAGTAACCACCGTTAGCTGTGTTTTCGGGTTGCCAGTCGATAATACCATACCTTCTGAGATGCCAAATTTCATCTTACGCGGCGCAAGATTGGTGACGCAAATCACTTTTTTATCCAGCAATTGCTCAGGCTCATAAAACTTACGGATACCGCTAAAGACATTACGCGGTTTGTCTTCGCCAACGTCCAAGGTAAATTGTAAAAGCTTATCCGCACCTTCGACATAATTACAGGCTAAAACGTGCGCCACTTTCATCTCAATTTTGGCAAAGTCTTCAATACCAATATAGTCCGCTTGCCCAGCTTCACTGTCAGTATTAGCCGCTGGTACTGGCTGGGTGTTTACTACTGTTTTTTTATTATCTGAATTATTATCGCTGTTAGCAGTAGGGGCGTCTGCTTGCGCTAACGAGGCCTTTGAATCTTCAACCATTGCCGCAACGTCTTTTTCTTCGATACGCTGCATTAAAGGTTTAAATTTATTGATTTTATGACCAAGAAGCCATTGATTTCGGCTAGCAAAGCTTAAATCGTCAATATTTAAGAATTCTTTGGCATTGGCAGTCAGCTCAGGTAATACTGGCGCCAAATAAACCATCAATTGGCGGAAGATATTAATCGCCACCGAGCAGACGTCTTGCACTTCTTGCTCAGACCCTTCTTGCTTGGCAAGCGACCAAGGTTTTTTCTCGTCGATATATTCATTGGCTTTGTCGGCACACTGCATGATTAAGCGCATCGCACGCGAGAATTCGCGGTTTTCGTAAGCGGCGGCAATTTCATCGCCAATCTTGGTAATATCTTCTAATAATTCTGATTCTACGCAAACCTCTGACAGCATACCGTCGTATTTTTTCACGATAAAACCAGCACTGCGACTGGCGATATTGACCACTTTACCCACCAAGTCAGAGTTGACCTTTTGCATAAAGTCTTCTAAATCAAGGTTAATATCTTCAACTTTGTCAGACAGTTTACTGGCGAAATAATAACGCAAGTATTCAGGGTGTAAGTGTTCCGCGTAAGTTTCGGCCTTAATAAAGGTGCCGCGTGACTTACTCATTTTTTCGCCATTGACCATCAAGAAGCCGTGAGCAAAGACACCCGTTGGCGTACGGAATTCACTGCCGGCTAGCATGGCAGGCCAAAATAGCGCATGGAAATAGACGATGTCTTTACCGATAAAATGATACACCTCGGTTTTATGCTCGTTTTCTTGCATCCAATAACGGTCAAAATCAAGCGCTTGATCGCTTCCTTCGCGCTTATCACATAGGTTTTTAAAGCTTGCCATATATCCGACTGGCGCATCTAGCCAGACATAAAAGTATTTTTCTGGCTCATCGCTTGGGGTATCTGGAATTTGAAAACCAAAATACGGCGCATCACGCGAGATATCCCAGCTGGTCAGACCCGCGTCAAACCATTCTTGCAGTTTATTGGCGACGGAGACTTGCAAGCGATTTTCGCTGCGCGTCCAATCTTTTAAGAATTGCTCAAACTCAGGCAAATCAAAGAAATAATGCTTAGAAGTTTTAAGCACGGGCGTCGCATTAGATAGCGTTGAATGCGGATTGATAAGGTCGGTCGCATCATAAGTGGTACCGCACGCTTCACAGTTATCGCCATATTGGTCAAGCGCGCCGCATTCAGGACACTCTCCTTTGACAAAACGATCGGCTAAAAACAGCTGCTTTTCAGGGTCAAAAAGCTGTTTGACGTCCTTTGTACTGATATGTCCGGCGCTATTAAGGCGACGATAAATAAGCTCAGAGAAATGCTTGTTTTCTTCTGAATGGGTGCTGTGATAATTATCAAAGTCGATCAGAAATTTGGCAAAATCGGCTTCATGTGAGGCTTTTACCGAGGCGATTTGCTCTTCTGGGGTGACGCCATTGGCTTCTGCTTTGAGCATAATCGCAGTGCCATGAGCATCATCAGCGCAGACATAAGTGACCTGATGGCCCTGTGCTTTCATCGCACGTACCCAAATGTCGGTCTGAATATATTCTACAAGATGCCCCAAATGGATATAGCCATTGGCATAAGGAAGAGCACTGGTTACTAGAATCTCACGCACTTTTGTCACCTATATTTTTATATAAACGGGTTGATTTTCAAACGTCTCGAGCACTTTATGAGGAGTCAGCACCGTATTATCAATGCTAAATTATTAACACTTAAAACGTCCAATAACTCTAAAAAAGAGAAGAATTAAAAAAGTGCGCCTATGATACCGTAATTCGGCCGATTTTGTGATATTACCTTGGTAATTAAATCGATGCTTAATCACGCAGGCAGCTACGCAGTTACTCAAGGATTTAGCATATAAGTATTTTAAGATTGTTATCTGGTCGCTAGGATAATAATATGCTAAGTTAGCAAAGAGAGTGTAATTTAGTTATATCGATACATAATGTATTGTCTTATATAAACGATGAGACATTACCTATATAAAAATAATGTGACTTGCAAGGAGATGAGCATGAGTCAATCAAAAGTATACAGCAGCGCTGCAGAAGCGTTAAAAGGTATCGTCAGTGACGGGCAAACTCTCGCTATTGGAGGGTTTGGACTGTGCGGTATTCCTGAAGCGCTGATTGAAGCATTACGTGATAGTGGGGTCAAGGATTTAACCTGTATCAGTAATAACGCCGGTGTCGATGATTTTGGTTTAGGCTTACTATTACAAACGCGCCAAATCAAAAAAATGATTTCATCGTATGTCGGTGAAAATAAAGAGTTTGAGCGCCAATATCTGTCAGGCGAGCTAGAGGTTGAGCTAACGCCGCAGGGAACGTTAGCGGAAAAACTGCGTTCAGGCGGCGCTGGTATTCCAGCGTTTTATACCGCAACTGGCGTTGGCACACAAGTAGCTGAAGGCAAGGAAACGCGCGAGTTTGATGGTCGCACCTATGTACTTGAGCATACTTTGCGGGCAGATGTGGCACTAATTAAAGCACAAAAGGCTGACAAAGCCGGCAACTTAATCTTTAATAAAACGGCGCGTAATTTTAATCCAGATTGCGCGATGGCGGGTAAAGTTACAGTTGTGGAAGTCGAAGAAATCGTAGAGATGGGGCAGCTAAACCCCGATGAGATCCATCTACCGGGTATTTTTGTCCAGCGTATTGTCTTAAATGATAATCCCGAAAAACGTATTGAAAAAACTACTACCAAAGCAGCCACCACAAGCGCTTAAATGAAAGATTATTTAATGGTTTTAATGAAAAAATAACAATAGGCTTTGTAAACAATAAGGAAATTATCATGGCATGGACAAGAGAGCAGATGGCACAGCGCGCCGCGCAAGAGTTAAAAGATGGCTATTATGTTAATTTAGGAATCGGATTGCCGACCTTAGTAGCCAACTATATCCCTGAAGGCGTCGATGTTTGGCTTCAGTCTGAAAACGGTTTACTCGGTATCGGTGAGTTTCCAACGGCAGAAAATGTCGATGCGGATTTGATTAATGCGGGCAAGCAAACCGTCACCACCGAACCGGGTGCCAGCTATTTTAGTAGCTCAGAGTCGTTTGCGATGATTCGTGGCGGTCATGTCAATCTGGCGATATTGGGCGCGATGGAAGTGTCAGAAAACGGCGATTTGGCTAACTGGATGATTCCGAAAAAAATGGTCAAAGGCATGGGCGGCGCGATGGATTTGGTGGCTGGCGTGCAGCGAGTGATTGTGCTGATGGAACAGGTCAATAAACATGGCGAGCCAAAAATCCTTGCCGACTGTGAGCTGCCACTAACGGGTAAAGGGGTGGTCGATCGTATTATCACCGAGCTTGCCGTATTAGACGTCACTGACAACGGTCTAAAATTGGTTGAGCTGGCAGAAGGAGTGAGTTTTGAGGAGTTACAAGAAAAAACGCCGGTGAGCATTATGCAATGAGTGCGTCAAAAGCGATTAGTAAATGAATATCCGACTTTGTGAGGTGTTTGCTTGGTTTAAGCATCATTCGCTTGCTAATAAAACACCAATCCTTTAGCATTTGATTTTATGTTAATTTGAGCCAATAATATTGGCTCTTTTTTATGAGCGTCTGTTGCCCCATTTTGCGCTGCACGGAGTAAAAGCGATGAATAATAAAGACTTGGCGTTGACCTATGCCGAAAAAATAAGCCGTGCTATTGAGCAGCAGCAGTATGAGCAAGCGATCGAAGAGATTCAAAACCTGCGTCCTATCGATATAGCCGATTTATTGGCGTTAATTGAACCCAAACTCGCTTGGCAGTTACTTGCGCATTTGCCCAATCGCTCGACGATATTTGCTTATTTGGATCCTGATAGTCAAGTGGCACTCGCTTATGTCTTTCCGCGCGCTATTTTAGCCAAGATAGTCGGCGAGATGCCATCTGATGAACGAACTGATTTGTATAAGCGCCTGAGTCAAGACCAACGCGACGTGCTATTACCTGCCTTAGCGCAGGCAAAGCGTGAGGATATTCGCCGTCTATCCGCTTATGAAGAAGGCACGGCTGGTGCCTTGATGAGCTCCGATTATGCGACGTTAGGGGCTGAGATGACTGTCGCCGAAGCCTTGGATGCGCTACGTTTAGAAGCGCCTGATGCCGAAACTATTTATCACGCTTATGTGATTGATGACGCGCGTAAGCTCTTGGGCGTGGTGTCATTAAGGGTGCTTATTTTATCATCGCCTGAGCAGCTGATTAAAGACATCATGGTCAGCTCGGTCATCTCTTCTGATGTCAACGATGATCAAGAGGACGTTGCGAAAACTGTTGCCCGTTATGACTTAATTTCCCTACCCATTACCGATGCCAGTGGGGCGTTGGTTGGTATCGTCACCCATGATGATGCGATGGACGTGGCAAGCGATGAAGCCACGGATGACTTTCATAAGTCAGGCGGTGTCTCAACCATGGTCGGGCGCTTAAAAGACGTCAGTATTACCGTTCTCTATCGTAAGAGGGTTTTTTGGCTGGTGTTTTTAGTATTTGGCAACTTGCTGTCGGGGCTAAGTATCGCTAACTTCGAAGACGTCATTGCGGCAAACTTAGTATTGGTATTTTTCTTGCCTTTACTGGTTGATAGTGGCGGTAACGCCGGCTCGCAATCAGCGACTTTAATGGTACGTGCTTTAGCAACGGGTGATGTGGTGATGCGTGATTGGTTTTCGCTACTTGGCCGCGAAGCCTTAGTTGCACTGCTACTCGGTGCGACAATGGCCGTTGCCATTGCCCTTATCGGCTATGTGCGCGGTGACGCGACCGTCTCTTTGGTTCTGGCGCTAAGTATGCTGTGCGTCGTTATGATTGGTAGTGTCATTGGTATGAGTCTGCCTTTTATACTCAATAAACTCGGTTTTGACCCTGCAACCGCCAGTGCGCCTTTGATTACTTCAATCAGTGATGCGTCGGGCGTGCTGATTTATTTATTCATCGCTTCTAAATTTTTACCGATTGGTTAGTTTGTTTAATAAACGGTCATGTACATAAGACCGCTTAAATAAAAAAATAACACCAATTTTGACCCTCATACCTACTGACAGTGTGGTTTTTTTATAGCGCCCATTAAGCTACACTGTATCTATATAAAAGCATTTGGCAAAAGTTTTATGGGCTAAAGTTTTAGCTAAGAGTTCTTTTAAACAATTTCAAACAGCTATTGTTTAAAAAGATTTATCGTTTTTGCCAAATTTAACCATCGATATAGGTAGTAGAGGTAGCTATGTTTAATTTTATAAAAAAAAGAGCATCTTCGAAATCCGAATCTCCGCAGCAACAAGCGGCTCGTGATAGCGCCGTTGATCAGGTTTTACTCAATTACCATTTAGGTAATAGCAGTCTTGCGACTATGGTCACAGGTCTAGAGCGCGATGGCGATGAGCTGACTTTGGATTTGCGTCTGCCGCAAGATAGCGATCCTGAGACCATTCAGCAAGAGCTTGGCAACCTACTGCATCCGCATGGCATCAGAGTGATTCATATGAATGTGCGCCTGCCAGCACCTGCAAAAGGCGCGGGGTCAAGCCTACCAAAAGCCATGCCAAAAACCACTAACGCGATGGAAAAGCAGGCCAAACCTTCTGCAAATACAAATAGTAGCAATCAGTCCGAACCGCCGATTACGAAAGCAGCGCCGACACAAGCATCCTTAACGGCGCATCCACGTATCCGCCATATTATCGTCGTCGCTTCGGGTAAAGGCGGCGTTGGTAAATCAACCACTACCGTTAATATCGCCTTAGCATTACAGAAGTCAGGCAATCGGGTTGGCGTGCTAGACGCTGATATTTACGGACCAAGTATGCCGACGATGCTGGGCGTGGACAAAGTCAAACCTGAGCTGGAAAACGAGCAGTTTGTACCTATTGAAGCGCATGGTTTGGCAATGCTATCGATTGGTAGTTTGCTCGATAGCGACAATACACCTGTGGCGTGGCGCGGACCAAAAGCCACTGGCGCCTTAATGCAGCTATATAACCAAACCAATTGGCCGCAGCTCGATTACTTAGTCATTGATATGCCGCCCGGAACTGGCGATATTCAGCTGACATTGGCGCAGCGCATTCCGGTAACGGGTGCGGTGATTGTGACGACGCCGCAGCATATTGCCTTACTTGATGCGCAAAAAGGCATCGAGATGTTTAATAAAACCAATATTCCAGTACTTGGCGTGGTTGAAAATATGGCGCTGCATACCTGTAGCAACTGTAACCATACCGAAGCGATTTTTGGTACGGGTGGCGGCGAGAAAATCGCTGAGCAATACCATGTGCCACTCTTGGGTCAGTTGCCGCTTGCTAGTGGTATTCGCGCTCAAGTGGATAAAGGTGAGCCGAGCGTGTTGGCCGATGATGAATTTGCGCCATATTATCTAAGCATTGCGAAAAATATCGAAGCCAATATCAATAAATTTGCCAAACCTGTCGATGATAAGCGGATTTTCTAATAGTTTTTAATGGCTTCTAAAGTTAGTAAAATAGCCTAAGCGTATAAAACATTAAAATCTAAGTGACTTTGAATTTCAAAAGGGAAGTATCGTGAGCTTATCGATTTATCAACGTCATTTAGACAATATTTCAAAGCAATATCAGCTCCTAAAGCTATTTCGTCCGCCGATATACGTGATTGAACTGTCGAATAATCAAGTGAGTGCTGTTTGCTACTATTTAACGTTGTGCTAGATAGTCAAAACCTTGCACTCAATGCAATCTTAGCAAGACAATCACAGCCACTAGCTATCTGTACACCAACGGGCAGACGCGGTTGGACCTTTACCCAAAAAGAGCCGCTGACAGCAATATCTGGACATCTACTTATTAAATCTCATTCAACATCTAATATTACTGTTCCTGATGCTAAAGCCAAGCAAATCGACTTTACTGACA
Source organism: Psychrobacter sp. UBA6291 (assembly GCF_002439405.1). Taxonomy (NCBI): domain Bacteria; kingdom Pseudomonadati; phylum Pseudomonadota; class Gammaproteobacteria; order Moraxellales; family Moraxellaceae; genus Psychrobacter; species Psychrobacter sp. UBA6291. Next base: position 28,433 of record NZ_DJUD01000018.1, read on the forward strand.
CGACTATTGCCAATCTAGATTGGACGCTTGGCTATATGCGTCACAAGACCAATTGGTTTTGGACTTGTATTAATAGCTACTTGCCAGACGGTCGTCATTTTACTCTTAACTTATCGATGGGCGTCAACGAAACTGGCGCTAGTGAAAATGCTTGCTGGCTTGATGGGCAGATAGTGTATTTGCCGCCTGTGATGTTTATACGTCAAGATTTGGATGCAGCCGCGCAGCATACTTGGCGTATTTATCATCAGAACCTCGGCTGGAGTAAGGTTGATATTGATTTAACCTTTACGCCGATTACTGTTTATAAAAAGACCGATAACTTCGGTGTGCTTGCCAGTATTTTTGAGCAATGGCTGGGTTTTTATAGTGGTGAGATACGGCTAGCAGATGAGGTGATTGAGCTTGATAAGGTAATGGGGTTGGCGGAAGATCATTTTGCTAAATGGTAACTGATGAGCGCCTATTATGCATTTATAAATAGCAGGTTTAATTTTAAAGTCGTTGCCGCTCTATAAATTGCGCCGTCAATTCCGTATAATCGTCGCTACCAAAAATCTATTATCGCAATGGCTATTAAAAATTGGCTATTGAAAATTTTTTAAGGAACAACAATGTCTATCAAGTCTGACCGCTGGATTCGTAAAATGGCCGAAGAACATGGCATGATTGAACCATACGAGCCAGGTCAAGTACGTTTTAATGATGCCGGCGAGCGTTTGGTCAGTTATGGTACCTCAAGTTACGGCTATGACGTACGCTGTGCGCCTGAGTTCAAAGTCTTTACCAACGTGCATTCAGTAATTGTAGACCCAAAAAACTTCGATGAAAAAAGTTTTATTGATGTCATCGGTGACGAATGCATCATTCCGCCAAATTCGTTTGCTTTGGCGCGCACAATGGAGTATTTTCGTATTCCGCGTGATGTGCTGACAATTTGTCTTGGTAAATCGACCTATGCACGCTGCGGTATTATCGTCAACGTCACACCACTTGAGCCTGAGTGGGAAGGGCATGTGACGTTAGAGTTTAGTAATACCACCAACTTGCCTGCGCGTATTTATGCGGGCGAGGGCGTGGCACAAATGCTATTTTTTCAAAGTGATGCCGATGACGTTTGTGAGACCAGTTATAAAGACCGTGGCGGTAAATACCAAGGTCAGCGCGGTGTGACGCTGCCAAGAACCTAATCATCAAGCACTTAAACGCCAAGAGATTAAGTGTTTTTTAGTCTGTTAGTATTTTGGGCTAACAAGAAAAAAAGCCAGCATCTTGAATATGACTGGCTTTTTTATGGCTAACTCTTTTGGCTATTTCAAAATCGATTTTTTAACGCAATTATTTTAAAACTTTTAACCCGGCTTTATTATCGCGCTTAGGTTTCGGGGCAGCGGCACTTTTCTTAAAGGTAGTCGCTGCATCTTCTTCAGGGACATAATCATCGTATTCATTAGGGTCAAAAAACATCCCTTGCGAATTTTCTTTGGCATAAATCCCCATTACCGCTGTCAATGGTACCCAAATCTCTTGCGAGACACCACCAAAGCGCGCACTAAAATGAATATAATCATTTTCCATGCTCATATTACCGGTCGCGCGGCTGGCAATGTTGAGCACAATACGTCCGTCTTGGACATGCTCTTTAGGGACTTGTACATTGTCAGCAGTAGCATCTACCATCAGGTATGGGGTGAGCGCATTGTCCTCTATCCATTGATATAGCGCGCGCACCATATAGGGACGTGTTGGGGTAATAGAGGTGGTTTCTTCGCTCATTTTTCGGTTTCCTTATGCATTATTATTAAATACTATCTCGTTTGCGATAAAGTCGTGGTTATAGAAAAATCATTCACTATATCGCTATTCTATATCAGAGTCTATTTTAGGGGAGTCATCAGCGGTTGTCTAATTAACGCACGCTTTTTTGAAAGCTGTCACGTTCAAAGACCCGTTTTTGATAGTCAAATAGGGGGCGGCTGATAGCGCGCGGTAACTCAATATCCATCTCTTCCAATCGCCATAATAACGGCGCTAATAGCACGTCGCACCAACCAAATTCATCTGCCATAAAATAAGGTTTATGAGCAAACAAGGGTGACAAAGTAATCAAGGAGTCGCTTAGCTGCTTTTTTGCCAAGGCTGCTTGCTCTTTATTAAAACTATCCGGATGCATCAGCAATCGTTTGCCGAGCACCAACCAATCATTTTGTATACGCCAAGCCAATTGGCGAAACTGGGCGCGCTCTTGTGGCGTATCTGGCAATAATTTATTGGCATGATAACGCTCCTCAAGATATTCGAAGATAACGTTAATCTCGTATAGCGCAATCTCACGCTGTTGTAAGACAGGCAAAGTATGATAAGGATTGAGCTCGGTCAAGTCTTCCGGACGCTCAGAATGTAGCCGTGATAAATAATAGGCAAGCTTTTTTTCTTCAAGCAATAGGCGTACCACATGGCTGTTGTAGCCATCGTCAGCGTATAAAATCAGCTGACTACTTGGAATGTCATTCGCATCAATCATGGAAGCCTAATGTATTAGTAAAGCCTATTATCGTAAACAATGTCGCTGTGTTTATCAAGGTAGCGTACGTAAACATTGTCCATGAGGCGATCGTTAACAGAAGGTTTTATAGTTAGTCATTTATGCAGACATAAAAAAGCACTACCGAAGTAGTGCTTATTTTTTAGATAAAGTTTGGATCTTTATTGCTTTATTATTTTACGTCTTTCCAGAACTCTTTGTTCAATAAGTAAACTGGAATGAGCAGTACTAATAAGAATAAAATCACAAAGAAACCGATTACTTGGCGGTCATGACGTACCGGCTCTGCCATCCACGCCATAAAGTTAACCAAGTCACCAACTTCAGATTCAAACTCTTCTTCACTCAAGGTTTCTTGCATATTATGCAACACATGCGGCATAGCAGCGTTTGCAAGTACTAAGTTGTTCGAGCCCCAAGGACGGCTTGGATCTTCATAGAACGATAGAAGGTAAGTATAAACCCAGTCATCACCGCGTAGTCTTGTTTCAAGTGACAAGTCCGGAGGTGCCGCGCCAAACCATGATGCTTGAACATCAGGGTCGATTTCAGCATTGATATGGTCACCGATTTCATCGGTGGTGACCATCAAATACTTTTCAACCAGCTCAGGCGGTATCTCTAAGTCTTTAGCAATGCGCGAATGACGAACATACTTTGCTGAGTGACACCCAGCGCAGTAGTTCATAAAGATTTTCGCACCGTTTTGTAGTGAGCCCTTATTAGTAAAATCAATAGGAGCTGTACTACAAGCTAAGTGTTCAACCACACCATCGGCATTGGTAAAAGTACCACATCCACCACCTGATGCGCTTGCAGTGCCAGCGGTCAATGTCAGCGCGGCGCCTAAGCCTAGACCAGCTAGGGATTTAATTAGCGTGCTCATTAGTGACCTCCGGTAACGCGTTCTGGTGGCTGTTTACACTTCTCAATAGCTGTGTAGAACGGCATCAATAAGAAAAACAAGAAATACAGGATAGTAAAGATACGTGCCAAAATCGTCGCTGTTGGCGTTGCAGGTGTCGCACCTAAGTAGCCTAATACGATAAAGCTGATAGCAAAGACAGTAAGCGCAATCTTTGACAGAATACCTTTATAGCGTATAGAGCGTACAGGAGATCTATCTAGCCATGGGATCAAGAATAGGAAGGCAATCGCACCGCCCATTGCAATAACACCACCAAGCTTATTAGGAACCGCACGTAAGATGGCATAAAAAGGTGTGTAGTACCATACTGGTGCAATATGCGCAGGTGTTTTCAGTGAGTTTGCTGCTTCAAAGTTTGGTGGCTCAAGGAAGAAACCGCCGCCTTCTGGGAAGAAGAATACTACTGCAAAGAAACAGATAAAGAAGACAACAATACCAACCATGTCATGCACAGTATAGTACGGATGGAATTCGATACCGTCTAATGGTACGCCATTTTTGTCTTTTAGCTTTTTAATATCAATGCCATCAGGGTTGTTCGAACCAACGTGATGCAGCGCCACTAAATGCATAAACACTAAGCCGACAAGGACAAGTGGAATAGCAACAACGTGCAAAGCAAAGAAGCGGTTTAAGGTGATACCTGAGATGATATAGTCACCACGTACCCATTCAGCAAGACCATCGCCAATGACAGGTAGAGCTGCAGGTAAGTTTAGAATAACCTGAGCGCCCCAGAATGACATGTTGCCCCAAGGAAGTAGGTAACCGAAGAAACCTTCTGCCATCAATGCTAGGTAAATACCCATACCGATGAGCCAAATAAGCTCGCGTGGTTTTTGGTATGAGCCGTATAGCAAGGCGCGGAACATATGCAAATATACCACCACGAAGAACGCAGAAGCGCCCGTCGAGTGCATATAACGGATGAGCCAACCACCTTTGACATCACGCATGATATATTCAACAGACGCAAATGCCCCTTCGGCACTTGGGTTGTACATCATCGTTAGCCAAATACCAGTCACTAGCTGGTTGACCAATACCACCATTGATAACACGCCAAAGAAGTACCAAAAGTTAAAGTTCTTTGGTGCATAGTACTTTGACATGTGATATTCATAGGTTTCAGTCGCAGGAAAGCGCGCGTCTACCCAATGCATTAATTTTTTACCCATGCTCATATTAAGCCTCCCCAATCGTCAAGATAGTACCATCCATGCTGTACTCTGGGATTGGTAAGTTAAGCGGTGCAGGGACACCACTATAAACACGACCCGATAAATCGTATTTAGAGCCATGACATGGGCAGAAAAATCCACCGTACCAGTCATTACCGCCTAAATCAGCTGCGCCCACATCAGGACGGTAGTTTGGTGCACAGCCTAAATGTGTACAGACGCCTTCTACCACCAAGACTTCTGGTGATAAAGAGCGCTCAGGGTTTTTACAATATTCTGGTTGTAGCGACTCATCTGAATCAGGGTCTGACAGTAATGGCTTCACTGCTTCTAACGTAGTCAGCATCTCTTCAGTGCGCTTGACCACAAAGATAGGTTTGCCACGATATTTGACGACAATCATCTGTCCTGCTTCGATAGAACCAATATCTTGGGTCACTGCAGCACCTGCAGCCTCGGCTTTTGCGCTCGGAGTCCAAGAACGGACAAAAGGTGTCGCCACAGCAGCTACCCCAGCTGCACCAATGACGGCAGTCGAGGCAATAAGAACTCTACGACGTTGTACGTTAACGCCTTCGGCATGGCTCATTAATACTTCCTCCAGGTGAATGAAATGGGATTATCCCACACTGGGTTTGTGGCTTAGAAAAATGACAATTATCAAGCCACGTTAGCTGTGCCTAATTTTGCTAATTGTTGCTATTCTAAGCTATTTCGGTCATAAAATAAATTATTGTGTTAAAAATAAAGCAGCCTTGAGAAAGCGTACTTCAGTGTTAAACAAGATAATTAGTCTAAAACTGCTTAATTATCAATATTTAACCTACCTTAAAGTACGCTTTTTTATCAACAAGACTATTATGAATAATGACCTTATAATTAATAAGGGTATTCAGCAATAGGGAATGATACTTGAAATCAAGACAATGTTCACTAACTTTCCGCACATTACGCGGTTGTAAGTGGTCGTAAGCTATTTATAACCCTTAACCACTTTCGATATAAAGGTTATACTGTGATAAATAGCGCTAGACAATATCAACTCTCAAGCGTATGCCAGCGCTCAAGCTTAGTCATCATCTCATCTTCGATGACTAGTAAACGCTCACTGGCAGCTGTAGCGGCGTCCATATCTTTCGTAAACCAAGAACCATCAGCCAGCTTTTCTTCCAGCTCCGTTTGCTCAGCTTCTAACGCAGCGATTTCTTTTGGCAAATTATCGAGTTCACGCTGTTCATTATAGTTAAGCTTTTTGGCAGCGGTATTAGACTTTGCTGCGACCGTAGTTTTATTGTTAGCTTTGCTACTAGCAGCATTATCGTTAGACGATTTAGCATTCTTAGCTTTCGCTTCTTCTTCACGGTTTTTTTGTACCAAGTATTCTTGATAGCCGCCGACATATTCTTTGACAATGCCATTACCATCTTCATCCGTGTCAAATACCCAAGTAGAGGTAACGACGTTGTCCATAAATGAGCGGTCATGGCTAATCAGCAAGATAGTACCGTTAAAGCTGGCAACCGACTCTTCTAATAGCTCAAGGGTGGCCATATCCAAGTCGTTGGTTGGCTCATCGAGTACCAAAATATTGGCAGGCTTTAATAATTGCTTGGCAAGTAGTACGCGATTACGCTCACCACCTGATAATGCTTTAACAGGCGTACGCGCACGCTCTGGAGCAAATAAGAAATCTTGCAGATAGCTCATGATGTGCGTTTTGCGCCCGCCAACTTCTACGAAGTCTGAACCTTCAGAGACGTTTTGCGCCACGCTGGCTTCTAAATCCAACTGATCACGCAGCTGATCGAAAAAGGCAATTTGTAAATTAGTGCCAAGCTCGACCGTGCCTGTTTTGGTGACTTCATCGTCGGACATATCTAGTAGGGCTTTAATTAGCGTGGTTTTACCCGCACCGTTGGGACCGACGATACCGATTTTGTCACCGCGCATAATCATGGTGCTAAAGTTGTCGACCAAGACGTTGCCATCATATTCCAGATGCAGGTTCTTAACTTTACAAACCAGCTTGCCGCTTTTCTCGCCTTCACCCATGGTGATATTGACGTTACCGACTTGCTCGCGGCGGCCTTTACGCTCTTCGCGCAGAGCTTTTAGCTCACGGACACGGCCCTCGTTACGGGTACGACGCGCTTTGATACCTTGGCGAATCCAAACTTCTTCTTGTGCTAACTTTTTATCAAAATTAGCGTTGTTCTTTTCTTCAGCAAGTAGCTGTTGTTCTTTTAATTCTTGATAACGCGCATACCCTTTAGCGCCTTGGGTGACGTCATAGCTCGTCAATTGACCACGATCAAGCTCAACGATACGGGTGGCAAGCTTATTGACAAATGCTCTATCGTGCGTCACGAACAATAACGTCAGACCTTGCCAGTCGAGTAAAAAGCGCTCCAACCATTCGATGCTTTCAACGTCTAAATGGTTGGTCGGCTCATCGAGTAATAGCACATCAGGCTTGGTGACTAGTGCACGAGCAAGTAGCACACGGCGTTTACGACCGCCAGACAATGAAGACAGGTCAGCCTCAGGATCAAGTCCCATAGTCGTAATTAGACGGGTCGCATCACGCTCTAAATCCCAACCATGTACCGCATCGATATCGTGTTGCAAGGTTGCCATATGCTCGCAAGCATCCATATCACCATTGGCACACATATCGACTTGCTTATTATAGTTAATGAGCAAATCAGCGGTGTGGCGGCTACCGCCCATCACGATGTCCAAGATACGTCCGCTGGTTTCCGGAACGTCTTGCTCTAACATCGCAACACGCATGCTGCTATTTTTGATAATCTCGCCGCTGTCAGGCTGCAATGAGCCATTAATCAGTTTAAATAAGGTAGATTTGCCTTCGCCATTACGGCCAATCAAACAAACGCGCTCGCCTGCATTGATTGAAAAATCGATGCCATCGAGAATAGGAGCCACGCCAAAGGCCAAGTGAATATCTTTTAAATGTATCAATGCCATAGAATATCTTAAGCTTATATAATAGTGAGGTAGGGGTTGTTGCAAAATTCCTAGCAGTATAACATGCAGCCACCTAACTGTAGTATGCGTAAATGCCTTTTTGACTTCCTCCCCTTCTTAAAAGCGAAGGGGATTCCTACTCAAGACGGCCAAGCCCGACCGCGAGTATGTTTTTTGCTCCATTAACGTCTCGTTGATGGGTCGTTTTACAAGAACGACAGAACCACACTCTTATACCAAGACCCGCTCTACCTTTCGGACTGTCTTGGCGTGAGCCGCAACACGAGCAGGTTTGGGTGCTGTACGCTTCATTCACTTCGATATAGTGGCAACCTGCATGCTTGCATTTGTAATCCAGTTGCCGCTTAATCTCAAACCAACCAGCGTCATAGACGGATTTAGCCAGTTTGCCCTTAGTGAATGATGTTGATTTTATTTTACCAACGACAATTAAGCTATTGGCTTTAACCAGTTTATTAGTAAATTTATGGGTTAAATCTTTTCGGGTATTTTTAATCTTGGCATGAATCGCCTTGACCCGCTTCTTATTCTTGGCTCTTTGAGCAATCGCCAGTTTTTCAGCGTATTGATGGGTGAGTTTGGTTTGTAGTTGATCGCCATCACTACTGACTGCGGCATCTTTGCAGCCCAAGTCAATACCGACTTGACCGTCACCGCACTTAATCTTTGGAAATTCTTTAACGGTGATACAGGCATACCAATGCCCGCGAGCATCTTGCACCAGCTCACAGGTGTTGATGTTGTATAGGGCTAGGTTATAGCTATCCCACATATCAATGATTAGCTTTTTACCCTTAGCGAGGCTTAGCTGAATGGTGGATTTAAGGCTTTTCTTGCCTGATTGACGGGTAGCTAGATGTTTTATCGCGGTCTTTTTAAACGGTATCCAACCTAAGTTTCTACGTTTGGCTTTAGGATTGTTGGTACGCCAGTTGAGTTTGGCTTTTTTAAATTGTTTGCGAGATTTAGCGTGAACCTCACTAATAGCTTGTAAGGTCTGGCTATGTAGATTTAACAGCTCACCACTACCTTTTACATAAGTTGCAAGATCATAAGCTGAAAAGAAATGCCCTGTACGCTGCAAGTGCTTGAAACTCAAATCATTCACATAGTTCCAGACAAAGTTGACCGACCCAGCTAAGATATTGAGCTGATTGGCATGTTTGTCTTTGATGCGTAGTTTGAGCGTTTTCATAGGGTAATTATGATTTCAATACATTTTTTTATCAAGGGATTCACAATATTGGGTGACAAAGTTTGACGCCTGATATATACGCCCTAGAAGTGACGTGGTTTTACGGGGCTTTTTGATAAACACTATTTTATAAAGTCTGTTTTAAATGGTTAAGTCTGAGATTTCATAAAGAAAATAACCATACTATCTATTATTGAGAACTACTATTGAGAAAAATATGAACCAACCAAATTCGATAGAAAAAGACGCTTCTAATCAACAAGCTCAACTGGCAGATAGCCAAGCAGATTTACAAGCGCAGGTTATTGAGTTGCAAATGAATCTCTCTCACCTTGAAGTTACCGTCGAGAGGCTTAATGAGGTTATTACGCGCCAAGATAGAGATATCCAAACCTTGCAGCGCCAACTACAGTTTATCTATAAACAAGTGCAAAACCAAGATGGGGAGGGCGGTGTAGCGACTTTTGATGTCATGGCAGATAGACCACCGCATTATTAGGAATAAGTTTTTTAATTATAGATAACAAATAATTGCACAGCATTTATTATAAGTTTATATGCGAATCTTGGCATAAATATACGGTTTACTGACTATTCAGTCATATTGCAGAAATAATGTATTTTTCGGTTGTTTTCATGTAAAAAACACATTAGTATCCTTCACCTTAGATACTGTCTACCTAACAAAGTTCGGTGTAGCGGTAAAACAATGTGGATGTTTGGAGATACACAATGGGCGCAAATTTCAATCTAAAGACTCTAACGGTAGCTTTGGCTGCTCTTTCTGCAGCTAGTATCGCTAGTGCGGCAGGTCTTGATCGTTCAGGTCAAGATATTACCGCGTTTTTGCAAGATGGCGTATATGCAGAAGCAGTTTATACTTATCTAGATGCTGATGTTAGTGGTTATGACAATGCTTATGTTGGCGCAGATAAAAACGCCTATCAGCAAGGTAATAAGATAGACGATATCGCAGAGTCTTATGACTTCTTCCGTTATGGCGTAAAAGCTGATATTAATGATACCTTTAGCGTTGGTGTTTTATATGATGAGCCTTTTGGTGCAGCTGCTGACTATAGTGGCGACAATAATTTTGTAGCTCAAGGTGATCGTGACGCTACTATCAATGCAATATCTGGTGGCGAGGTTAAAGATTTTGCATCTGCTGCTAATATAGTAGGTAAAATCCAAGATAAGGTTGAAAATGGTGGTACACTGACCGCCATAGAGCAGGCACAGCTTAAAAAGCTAGGACCAGCAGTAGCGGTTGCACAAGCAGATTATAATATGGAAGGGGAAGGAACGAACGTTGAGGTTCGTACTGAAAATATCACAGCAATTCTTGGTGCGAAATTTGGTGAGAATAAAGAATTTCAAGTTTATGGTGGTCCAGTAGCCCAGCGTGTTCAAGCTGATGTAAAGCTACGTGGTACTGCATATCAAGCGGCCAATGGTTATACGATGAATATCAATGCTGGCCAAGACTATGGCTGGTTAGCTGGTATTGCGTATAGCAAGCCTGAAATTGCTCTAAAAGCAGCTTTGACTTATCGCTCAGAAATTGATCACAATCTTAATGTTTCTGAGATTTTTCCAGCCCTTGCAGGTGCTATTCCGGCTGCTGCAACTGGTATGAATGGCGAAATTGATATTACCACCCCAAAATCAGTAAACTTCGATTTTCAAACGGGTATCAATCCAACGATGTTAGCCACTGCTAAAGTACGCTGGGTACCTTGGAGCGACTTTGAAATTGTCCCACCATTATATAATACTGGTAGTAAAGCAGATCCTACAAATGGTCCAGATGGCTTATCATTAGTCAGCTATGATAAAGACCAATGGTTAGTAGAATTAGGTTTAGCCAAACGTTTAACGCCAGCTTTAGCTGTAACTGGTAACATTGGTTGGGATAGTGGCGCTGGCAATCCGGTCACTTCTTTAGGTCCTATCGAAGGCTATTATAGTGCAGGTCTTGGCGCAAAATACAACCTAACCGAAAACTGGGCAATTTCTGCCGGTGGTAAATACCTATGGTTCGGTGATGCCAAAGGTCAAATTCCTAACAAATTTGCAGTTAGTAACTTTGAAGACAATGATGGTTTTGCGCTTGGTGTGAAACTATCTTATCAAGCTAAACAGAACTTTAACTAAGAATTTATGTCTTTATTCTAAATAAAATTATTTGAATCATATTAAAAACGATCTGTAATAGGTCGTTTTTTTATGTTTAAAAGATTAGAAATATATTGTTTGATGTTAGATCTATATTGATTAGGCAGTAAACAATTATCCTTAATTTCGCTAGAGGTAATGAGCTTTTATTTGCTAATTTTGAGCAATAATGACTGAACTAAAGAGTCACTATCTGAAAATAAAGTGTTTTAAGTATTGTTTTAGTGTTAAAAAATCATTACTATTCATTTAGGACGTCATTTACATAAACTTATATTTCAAGCAACAATGCTGAATATTAGTTATGAAGATGATTTAACAACGAGGATGTTTGGAGATACCCAATGCGCGCTACTTTTCATTTAAAAACTCTAGCTGTAGCAATCGCTACCTTTTCTGTAGCTAGCATGACCAATGCTGCAGGTCTTGATCGCTCAGGTCAAGATATAACTGCATTCTTACAAGATGGCACTTATGCCGAAGCGGTTTATACCTATATTGATGCTGATGTTAGTGGTGTTGATAGTAGTGGAAATAAGACAGGCGACATCGCCGAATCTTATGACTTCTTTCGTTATGGTGTCAAAACAGATGTAAACGAGAGATTCAGTGTAGGTGTTTTATACGATGAGCCTTTTGGTGCTGCTGCAAGATATACAGGTGATAATAACTTTACTGGTGTTGCAAACATTACTGGCGCTGGAGCTATCCAGAATGTGGCTACAACTGCTGCAGGGAAAACTCAAGATAAAATTAATCAAATTAATACACAAATAGCAGGTATTAATGCAGCTTTGGCAAACCCAGATTTAACACCACAGCAACAACAAGTTCTAGGTCAAAACAAAGCTGTTTTAGGGCTAGCAAGTGGCGCTTTAGCAGGTGCGGTTACAGGTTTTGATTCATTAAATATTGCACCAACACTTGAAAATTACAATGCTCTAATTGAAAGTACTAAACAGAGCATTGCTCAAACTGAAGACACACTTAATTCGCTATCACCAAGTTTGTCGCCCGAGACTAATCAACTTGCGCAAGCCTTGTTAGCTGCTAATAAAGCGGATCTAGCACAAAGTGAAGCTGCACGTGATGCAATAGAGGACTTATTAAGTATTGATGAAGCGACTAATGTAGAAGTGCGCTCAAATACTTTGTCATTAATTGGCGGCGTGAAATTTGGTCCTGAAAATCAGTTTCAAGTTTATGGTGGACCGGTTGCTCAACGTTTACAAGCAGATGTCAAACTAAGAGGTAATGCTTACAAAGGTGCAGCTGGCTATACTGCACATAGTGCGCCTAATCAGGATTATGGTTGGCTAGCAGGTGTATCTTACAGTAAGCCAGAAATTGCTTTAAAAGCAGCCTTGACATATCGTTCAGAAATTGATCACTCTATAGATATGTATGAAGATTTTCCAGCTCTTGCTATTCAAGGGCAGAGTCGTACCGGTGTAAGTAACTTCGAGGTAACTACACCCAAGTCAGTTAACTTCGATTTCCAAACTGGTGTAAACCCGACAACATTAGCTACGGCGAAAATACGCTGGGTACCATGGAGTGATTTCTCAATTAGCCCAACTAAGTATACTCAAGCTTCAAAACTACCGTTAGTTGACTATAGTGATGATCAGTGGCAAGTAGAGCTTGGGTTAGGTAAACGTATAGCTCCAAAGTTTGCGGTTTCAGGTTCCATAGGTTGGGATAGTGGTGCTGGTGATCCAACAACATCATTGGGTCCTATTGAAGGGTATTATAGTGTCGGTCTAGGTGCTAAATATGATGTGACTGAGAATTGGGCTGTATCAGCAGGTGGTAAATACCTATGGTTCGGTGATGCTGAAGGGGCGCTGCCAGATCGCAGTATTGTCTCTAATTTCGAAGACAATGACGGCTTTATCTTAGGCGCTAAGTTATCTTATCAAGCCAAATAGAGATTTAATTTAACCCGTTAATTCATTAATAAAAGAGCGACCCATGATGGGCCGCTCTTTTTATTGATTAAATTTAGATATACCTAAAAGTTATAAATAAAAGCTATTACGTTGATTTTCGAATGATATTTGTATGAAGCCTTGTTACTTAATCCTAGTTCGGGATAAGCCACATTGTAACTCATTGATACTATTTACAATGTTGCTACCTGTCCCTGCTGAGGCATGTTTTTGATGGTGGGTTTATAGGGAAACCAGCAATAAGCAATCAACCCTGACAGCAAGTTTGTGATAAACCCCGTGACACTACGATGGCGTGAGTGTTCGATTTGGCACAAGTTTTTAAGCTCTCCAAACACCGTTTCAACCAAAGAGCGATGATTGAGTAGTACCTCATCCATCGGCTTGAGTAATTGGGGTTTCATATGACGCCGAAGTTTGGTGATCAACGTGGTATCACTGTGTTTTGTGAGCCACGCGTTTAGTGCTTTACTGATGTATCCTCTATCACCAAACACCTTGCCAAACACAGACGTTGCCATATCCTTAACAGGCACTCTGTCATCGGTATTACCCGCAGTGACTTTAACAGATACAAGCTCGCCCTTATGATTGATAATGGCGTGCAGCTTAAAGCCAT
>NZ_DJUD01000005.1:0-56238 GCF_002439405.1 Psychrobacter sp. UBA6291
TACTTTTTGATACACCACCAATTAACGGAGTCCATTTTGTCTACATCTAACTCGTCAGAAATCGGTTATCGTTATCCTGTCGCTGCGGAAGACGCTGAGCGTATTAGTAAACTCAAAAAATATCAGGTACTCAACAATAATGAAGAACCTGCTTTTGCGCGTTTAACCGAGCTTGCGAAATTGTTTTTTAATATGCCAGTCGTAGCCATTACCTTTATGGATGAGGAAACCCAGTATTTAAAATCGCTGCATGGGCTCGATGGTATTTGTACAACGTCGCGCAAAGTGGCTATTTGTAATTATACTGTCCTGTCGGATGAGGTTTTGGTACTGCCAGATTTGACAGAGGACAGTCGCTTTAGTCAAAACCCGTTGGTGACAGAAGCGCCATATTTGCGTTTTTATGCTGGCGCGCCGATTATTATGCACGAAGATGGCAAGACCTATCGTTTGGGTTCTTTATGTTTGATGGATATGCAAGCGCACCACGATTTTACCGAAAAGGATGCAGATATATTGGCGCAGTTTGCTGCGATGGCTGCCGATGCTTTGAAACTTCAAGACCAGCAGCGCCATGCCAAGCATGCTAATGAGATGAAGTCAGAGTTTCTGGCCAACATGAGCCACGAAATACGTACGCCGATGAATGGCATCATTGGTATGGTTGAGATGCTCGCTGAGACTAAGCTCAGTGCTGAACAACAAGAGTACGTCGATAATATTAAAGTCTCGAACGAGCATTTACTGGCTATTATTAACGGTATTTTAGATTTATCAAAAGTTGAGTCGGGCAAAATGACCATCGATTCTATACCGATGAATATATCGAGCCTTTGTAACGAAGTGGTGAGTTTGTTTGCGGTCAAAGCCCGTCAGCGAGGTTTGACGTTAGATTATCATTATACCGAGGCATTATCGCCTTATATCAAGGGTGATCCGGTACGCATCAAACAAATCATGGTGAATTTGGTCAATAACGCCATTAAATTTACCCGTGAAGGCGGACGGGTGACCATTGACGTTAAACACATGGAAAACAACCCTTGTGAGGATAAATACGGTAATCATAAGTCTATATGCAGTCATGAGCTACAAGTAGAGCAAGCGTCTCATTATAATACTGATGATAGTGGTTCGGTTAATCATCAAGACATGACGCTTTGTATTGAGGTTACAGATACCGGTGTCGGTATCAAGCCAGAATCTTTAGAGGCGATATTTGATGCTTATGATCAAGCCAATAAATCGACTCATCGCCTTTATGGTGGAACAGGTCTAGGTCTGTCAGTTTGTAAATCTTTGGTAGAGCTGATGGGCGGCTATATCGAAGTAGATAGTGCCGTCGGTATTGGTACGACTTTCACCGTATTATTGCCGCTACCTCCTATCGATGAAGCGCATTACGAGAACTGGCAAGACTCAAACGACTTTGGTATGACAGAACCAAGTCATGAGCTTACTGGTCATATATTGCTGGTTGAAGATGATAGCGTCAATGCCATGATTGCTAAAAAAGCACTGAACAATAGCGGTCATACGGTCACTCACGTCACGGATGGACAACAAGCCATAGAGGTTTTTGCGTTAAATCCTGAGCAGTATGATGTCATTTTGATGGATCATCACATGCCGATTATGGATGGTGTACAAGCGACGATTAAGCTGCATGAGCTTTATGACCCGCAAGCATTGCCGCCTATCATCGCCTTGACCGCCAATGCGATGGATGGTGAGCGTAAAAAATATCTTGATGTCGGTATGCAGGATTATTGCACCAAACCCTTTAAACAAGAGCAGCTTAATGCCTTGGTGCAATACTGGCTGATGTATAAGCAATCGATGGAAGAATAATTTCCTCATCTAAAAAGCATTTGACATTAAAAAAGCTTAACCCCTAATAGCGGTTAAGCTTTTTTTAAACGAGATAAAGACGCTTAGTTAACGCGCGTTTGGTAATCACCAGTACGGGTGTCAACACGAACCACTTCACCTTGCTGGACAAATAACGGTACACGTACCACAGCACCTGTCTCTAGGGTTGCAGGTTTGCCGCCACCACCTGACGTATCTCCGCGCACACCTGGATCGGTTTCAGTAATTTGCAGTTCAACAAAGTTAGGCGGCGTGACCGATAACGGCACACCATTGAATAGGGTGATGGTGCAAAGCGCGTTACTGTTTTCTTTTAGCCATTTTAGCGCATCACCAACCGCGGTTTTGTCGGCTTGTAATTGCTCAAAACTCTCAGGGTGCATAAAGTGCCAAAACTCACCATCGTTATAAAGATAGTTCATTTCAGTGTCTAGCACATCCGCCGCTTCCAAGCTATCGCCTGATTTAAACGTCTGCTCGAGCACGCGACCACTGCGTAAGTTGCGCATTTTGACACGGTTAAAGGCTTGCCCCTTACCCGGTTTGACAAACTCATTCTCAAGAATGGCATACGGGTTGCCATCGAGCATGACTTTGAGACCAGCTTTAAATTCGTTAGTAGAAAAACTTGCCACGGAAGACTCCTAAGGGTTGTAAGTATTGTCATCAATAATTGGATGTGGGGTTTGCGCCTTGCTGTGCTAAAGCTGTCTATGACGCTCGAGGTTTATGAATAATTCGTATGCTTTGATAGCAGACGTACTAAGAGCGTATAATAGCGGCTTTTGGGCACAGGTATAAGGTTGTCATGATAAACCATTTAATCACACAAAAAAACTGGCAAACGCAATTATCCGAAGCGATAACCTCTATTGATGAGTTGCTTGAGCTACTAAAGCTTGAATCATTGCGCTCAGAGGTTTATATACCTGAGCATTTTGTGCTGCGTGTGCCGCGCGGTTTTGTGGCAAAAATGACGGTTGGTGACGTTGATGACCCTTTGCTTAAACAAGTATTGCCCAATAAACAAGAACAAATTGCTGTGACCGGTTATGTGGCAGACCCTTTAAGCGAGAATACGCACAATCCGGTGAAAGGTTTACTGCATAAATACCAATCAAGAGTCTTATTAACCATTACGGGTGCTTGCGCCATCCATTGTCGTTACTGTTTTCGTCAGCATTTTGACTATAGCGCCAATATGCCAACCGCCGATGCCAAAGAGCATATTATCAATTATATTAGCGCCCATTCTGAGATTAACGAGGTGATTTTAAGCGGCGGTGACCCGTTAAATGTTACCAACAGACGCTTATTTGCTTGGCTCGATACCTTAGAGGCGATTCCGCAACTGACCACCATCAGGCTGCATACCCGTTTGCCATTGGTCATTCCAGCGCGTTTAGATGAGGCGCTATTAGAAAGACTGTCGCAAAGTCGCTGCCAAATAGTGATGGTGATTCATTGTAATCATGCCAATGAGATTGATGCGCTGACCGCTGAGTATTTGCAGCGTGCGCGCGCAGCGGGCGTCACTTTATTAAACCAAGCGGTACTGTTAAAGGGTATTAATGATAGCGTGACGGTGCAAACGGCATTGAGTCAGCGCTTGTTTGCTGCTGGCGTCCTGCCTTATTATCTATACGTATTGGATAAGGTAGCTGGTGCTGCCCATTTTGATAGTGACGAGCAAGCTGTTATTGCGCTTTATTGGTCGTTACTGGCAGCATTACCTGGTTATTTAGTGCCAAAATTGGTGCGCGAACTACCGAATAAACCCTTTAAAGTACCGATTGATATTTACAATGAAACTTAAAATAGGCAATATGGTACATCAGAATTTTAGTAGACAAATAACGATTAAATTATTATTAATAGTAATTTTTAGTGATAAGTTTAAAAATTCTCATAAATAGGCACTGTTAAAGTACTCTGAGTCAAACTCATAAAGTGGTCAGTGAGCAGTCAATTTGAGATCTATGCCTAAATAGTTTGTGCCCGAGTGGTTTGTACTTAAGTGTCGTCGTCTATAAAGGTAAATTCTAGAGATAGACTTCTATTGATAGCCTACGCAATTACTAAGGATAGTAATGGTAAATTTATCGACATTTCAGCAGTATTTAATAACGAATGCGCCCTTATCGCAACCATTGCCTAGATCGTTTAATAGCGATGAGCAGCATTTGCGCAAATGGGCTGCGCTGTTGCCCCTGCAAACAGAGACGCAGCAAATAGAGCAATTAGAACAAGTGCTTACAGAATTGCGCACGGCAAATATAGATGATCGACAACGTCTGACGCTATTTAATATTGTGCTGGATGCGGCCAATCAGCTGATTGCGCTGCTGCGCCAGCATTATATCTATGAGACGCAGGCTTTCAACGCTTATCAGTTGGATTATGTGGCACAAGTGAAGTCGCTGTACTATTTAATGATTATGGGTTACGACGGCGTTATAAAACGAGAGATTATTCTTTTAGCAGATAATGAGTCGCAATCAGCCATCAATCTGTGGCAGCGCTATTTTATCAATGACAAATCCTCGCCGATTACTTTGGCCATTGCAACCTATCAGACGCTGCTGATGTATCAAAAGTTACTGTTTGAAGAAGCGCTTTGCTATCAAAAGCCTACAGCGTCCTTATGGTCTAATATTAATCAGCTCTACTATATGGCTTGCCAACAGCGGACAGTGGATATTGATGTCAGTACTTATATCACCACCTACTGTGCGGATACTATCCATCAGTTATATGCTCAGTTATGTTTGCATAGCTTGTTAAACGTGCGTGCCATGCGCCGAGCCAATATCTTGATGGTACAGCGTTTGCTATTAGAGTGGAGTGAACACCTTATTATAACAGTAGAGCCGCAGACGGAGACAAAGGTGTTCGTCAATTTAAATAGTGACAGCGCACCGACGTATTTGACCGCCCATTGTGCGATCAATCCTTATGATGCCCATCATGATTGTGTATTTATCGAGTTAGCGGCGCTGGTCGCTCATTTGAAATCGCGTAGGGATAAACTTATCGAGGAAGGTCGAGAAGGCGCTGAATATTGCTTGCTTAACACGGTTGCCATGACATTAAGCTATCGCTATATCCAGCCTCGCTTGACACTACCCATCAAGCAAAGTGCCAAACAAGAGGCTTACGTCATCACGCGATTCAATGACATTCATTACCGCGTCAGTAACCAGCAAAGCTTATCAAGTTTGATTGTCGCTAAAGTGCTGCCAGATTATCAGCAACCCCGCTACGATACCTTGCCAAAAAAACATGCCAACGATAAAGGGTTAGCGGTAGAGACATTTGACGGTAGATTTAATGATGGCGCTGTCAATAATGACGATTTTTCTATTTTTCGTACCTTGCGATTATTGCCCAAACCAAAAGAACCAGTGGCAACGGCTGAGCATATGGCGTGCAAAAACGTTCATTCATTTTTTGGCTCTGAGGCATCAATAAAAAGCAGAGAGACAAATGATACCCTCGAAAAAGACTATAGTCCTAAAGCGATAAAAGATATAGCAAGGATTGCTAATAATGATGTGCTGACTTCTATGGCACCGCCGTCACTGCGTATTATGAGTCTGTTCTTATTATGTCGTCCTCATCAATCAGCGTCACCTGACTGGTCAATAGGTGTGGTGCGTTGGCGTGAAATGGATAGCGAAAAGCCTGAAATTGATTGGCAAGTACTTGGTCATCAGCTCATCGCCTGTGGTATTCGTCTGCACAATAGAGACAATCGCAGTCGGCATTTTGTACCAGCGCTTGTCGTTGGGGGCGATGAGCAATTACAGACTGTTTGTAGTTTGATCGTGCCGACTTCCCATTTTCAAGTAGGAGATAAAGTCATGATGCGTATTGATAGCAAACAAAAAACATTGCGCTTGGTACGGCGTTTAATGATGAACGACGAGTTTAGCCAATATGAAGTGGTACAACTTTAAATAGTTATCTATTAATAGCTTAGATAAGTTTAGGACGATCAATACTTAAGACTTGATCATAGGCTAAGTGAGTTTGGTTTAAGTTTGTTTAAGAGTTTATAACATCGCATTGAGGTTGTAACTTAAGCAGCAGTCGATTACATTATTGTTTATAATGACAAAACCGCTACTACCATTTAAAAGGCTTCTTATGCGTACTCAGTCCATCCTAAACTTATTAGTAATCGATGATGACCAGCTTTATGCTGAGCGTATCGTCGACTTGCTAGGTTCATATTATGATAGTGTGAACTTGGGGTTTTTAGATGATAAAGAGGAGCTGCTAAAGGCGTTACGCCAGCCGTGGGATACCTTGGTGTTTGGGCAAGCTTATGATATGAACTTTACCGAGGTGGTCGGTATTGTCCAAGAGCAAGGTATTGATTTGCCATCGGTTTGTTTGATAAATAAAGATACGATAGCCAATGCTCATAACGAAGCGGGCTTACCCTCTATTTTAAATGGCACAATGGTCAAAGCGCTGAGCGCCGATCAAGAAATGGCAGTAGTCATGGCGATTTGTTTGCTCCATGACAACCTACGCAGTCGTCAACAGCTTAAAACTTTACAGCATGTCATCTCTGAAGCAGAGCAGCGCGCCAATGTGCTGATTAAAAACTCTAAAAGTGCCGTTGCTTATATCGATCAAGGTATTCATATTTTTGCCAATGACCCGTACTTACAGTTGTTTGGTTTTGAATCAATGAATGACATTATTGGTATACCGGTAATTGATTTAATAGCAGGCGGTGATAATGTCAAAGCCTTTAAGCAGTTTTTACGTCAATTTGATAAAGGCAACCGCAAAGATGTTGAGTTTAATTTTGAAAGCAAACGTACCGATGGCAGTACCTTTGAAGCAAAATTACAGCTTGCAGTCGCGACGCTTGATGGTGAGCCCGTTACCCAAATCATTATTCAGCAAAATAACACTAATAGCGCCGACGTTGCCAAGCGTTTGGCAGCAGCCGAACGTAAAGACAGCTTAACGGGTATTGATAATCGCCTCGGTTTTGAATTGCAGCTGACTAAAGTGTATGAACAAGCAAAACAAGGCACTTTGACGGCAGGATTATTTTATATTCAACTCGATAATGTGGGTAAGATTAGAAGCAGCTTAGGTTTACAAGGTGTTGATACCACCGTGCAGCAAGTCGCCTATGCCTTAGATGAGCTAATGACAAATGAGGTAGCAGCAGACAGCTATGTGAGCCGCTTTAGCGATACGGCTTTTACCATCTTAGTAGAAAATCAAAATACCGCTGTGCTTGAAAAATTGGCTGAGAAAATTGGTTCGACTATTAGTCAGATGTTTATTGAGGTAGATAAACGGACGTTAAGTACCACAGCAAGTATTGCGATCGTGAAGATAGAAAAAAATACGCCAGAGCCAAAAGTTTTGCTTGAGCGGGCGCTAGATGCTATCAATCAAATTATGATTGAAACCTCCAATCACGGTGATAAATACCATCTATATGACGCCAGCGAACATGCCAATAGTGATGATCATGCCCTTGCTGAGTCTTTAGTCGATGCCATTGCTAATAATCGCTTTGAGCTGTCTTTCCAGCCCATATATGACATCAATCATGATCGTAGTGATTTCTTTGAGGTATATCTGCGTTTGCCACTAGCGGATGCAAATAATACCGTATTGACCCCCGACCAGTTTATGGCGGTGGCCAAAGCGCACAAGCTCCTTGAAAAAATTGACCGCTGGATATTGATTAATGCCTGTAAAAAAATCAATGACGTGCGTAAATCCCATCCAGATGCAAGGTTATTGGTACAACTGACCAATGCGTCGTTGATAGATAAAAAACTGCCGAGCGTTGCTAGTCAACTCATCAATGCTGTCGGTGGTAAAGCGGGCGCGTTAACCTTACAGTTTAATGAAAAAGACATTGCCGATCATTTGACTGTCGCAAAATCGCAATTTAAAGCGCTTAACCAAGTCAACTGCCTGCTGGGCATTAATAATTTTGGCTCATCAGCTAAGTCGGTTGAGCTGGCCAATTTTGTGCAGCCTGATATGGTGCGCTTAGCCCGCAATTATGTCGAAGGGATTGATAACCCTGAGAATTTAGAAACGGTTAAGTCGCTCATCATGCGTACCAATGAAATTAGCGTTGATGTCTTGATGCCATATATTGAAGATGCGGCGACCATGTCAGTCGCGTGGAGCGTGGGCGCACGCTACTTACAGGGTTATTATTTAGAAGCACCTAGTAATACCATAAAAGTGGCAAGCGAGAGCTAAATTTGGGTAAATAAACTTCATGTTACATTAGCCCTGTTTAACGGTTAGCAACGATATATACTTCTACGCAGCGTTATGTTTGTTTATCCTTTTTACCTTGTATTATGGTGAAGGTAGGCGCATACATAGCCTCTGCTCCTCAATTTAAGATTATTCCACCATGTCTATTATCAAAAGATACCCATTAGGCGCTGTATGTGCCGCTATGCTATTGCTCACCGCTTGTGAGAAAACACCGCCTGATTATCGAGATCCGGTTACGCTGCCGCTTTATACTGAGGGCGATGCCGATAACGGGGCGCTGATATACCAAGACGCATGCGGTCAGTGTCATCAGCTTAACCCTGGGCTCAATAAAAAAGGGCCGCAGCTGATGAATATTTATGGCGCAAATGCCGCTGAGCTAGAGGATTATACCTATAGCGAAGGGCTGACGACATCAGGTTGGGTATGGGATGCCAAAACATTAGACACTTATATCGCTGATGCTGAAAAAGCCATGCCCGATTCAAAAATGCTGTCAGATCCGATGCCCGATAGTAAGGAGCGTGCCGATGTGATTGCCTATTTATCTACGCTGCGGGCACCGGTACCAACAGTTGATGAAACAAAATAGCAGCAACGCCTGATTGAGAAATACCTGACAGAGAAGTATTCTTTTTTAAACCTATTTCATTAAAAAATGAGCCAAGAATCGATAATGAACCAAGCCACCAATGACTATCGCCATAATCAGCAAAAAATTGCTCAGTTAATGGCGCAATTAAATCAAATAGTGCTAGATAAACCCGAGGTGGTTAAACTGGCGCTCAGTGGTATTTTGGCAGGCGGGCATTTATTGTTGCAAGATCTGCCAGGTATGGGTAAAACGACGTTGGCGCAAGGCTTGGCGCAATTGCTCGGGTTGAGTTTTAGCCGTGTGCAATTTACCAATGATATGCTGCCAGCAGATATCTTGGGTATGAGTATTTTTGATCAAAGTCAGCAGCAATTCGAGTTTCGTCCCGGTCCTATCTTTACGCAGCTGTTACTCGCCGATGAGATCAATCGCTCTAGCCCTAAAACCCAAAGTGCGTTATTAGAAGCGATGGAAGAGCGGCAAGTGACGCAAGATGGGCACACCTATCCATTGCCGCAGCCGTTTTTTGTCATTGCTACCCAAAACCCTTTGCAGCAAGCGGGCGTTTATCCGCTGCCTGAATCGCAGCTGGACAGGTTTTTATTGTGTTTGTCACTTGGTTATCCATCGCCTGCCGCTGAGCGCGAGCTGTTAAAGGGACAAAATCGCCGTGAGCTATTAAAACAGCTTGGCGCCGTACTAGATACCGAGGCGGTCCTATTAGCGCAGCAAGGCGTCAAGCAGGTTTATGTCGCTGATGTAGTATTGGATTATCTGCAAAGACTGGTTGCAAAAACGCGTGCAAGCTTTGATTATCATGGTTTATCACCGCGTGGCGTACTATCACTACAGCGTGCGGCGCAAGCCTATGCTTATGTATCGGGACATATGGAAGTGACGCCTGAAGATATTCAAGCGGTGTTTGCGGCGGTCACTGACCATCGACTTGGCCAGCGTTTCGTGCCTGCACACGTGACTGGCGGACAAGTCACACAAACCATCGCCCAACGTATATTGGCAGACGTGGCTGTCGTTATTTAATCGTGCAAATTTTTTATGGTAAGGATAGGGTAGTCATGAGCATATTGCCAAAAGCCTTAACCGTACCAGCTAGATCATTATTAAGCCGTTGGTTTGCCGCGCGTGCGCCCAAAAGCGATAATGCGACGCTGAATTTGCGTAACGTCTATATCTTTTTTAGCCGTGAAGGGTTGCTGTTTGCCGTTTTATTAATCATCACCTTTATCGCTGGTATCAACTATGGTAATAACTTGGTATTGGGGCTGTGCTTTTATCTCATTAGCGTCTGGCTCATTAGCTTTCATGTAACCTTCGCCCATATCTCGGGTCTGCAAGTCCGTCTGCTTGATGTCACCATGGCAGAAGCCGGCGCGCCTGTTTGGGTCACGTTGCAGCTGCGTAATGACAGCCGCCGACCAAGACGACAGTTATTATTTACCTTTGAGCAAGTTGCCTCTGAGCAGACTGAGCAAAAGCCTTATAAAAAAGCCGATAAAAACAACGATAACCAACATGAGATTAATGCTGATAGTCAGCTCTCAGTATTGGTCACGCGCCTACAAGACGAGCAAATCATTCGTTTGCCGGTGCAGACTTATCGTCGTGGGCAGTTGCAACTACCAAGATTAAAAATAAAAACCGTTTACCCCTTAGGGATTATGCGTGCATGGTCATATGTCTATTTCGCCCGTAGCGCGTGGGTTTACCCAAAACCTGAAGTATTTGACTGGCAAGCACAATATGCCATTGCCAGTCCGGAGGATTTGCCGATAGGCGGGCAATATCGCCAAGGTCAAGACGACTTCGAGCGGCTTGATAACTATATCGAAGGCGAGTCGTTAGCACGCGTTTCTTGGGGTCACGTGGCGCGCGGCCAAGGGATGTTTACCAAGCATTTCGCTGATCCTGTTGGCCATGAGCAAACCTTAGACTATACTGATATGCCAGCGGCGCAGCATGAACAAAAACTGGCGCAAATGGCGTACGGGGCGCTGACATTGGGTGAACTTGGCGTCCCATTTAACATGCGCTTACCCAATGAGATAACGGTTAATAAGCATGCTACTGCAACGATGGGCGAAGGTGAGGTGTTTGCACAAGCCTGTTTGTTAAGATTGGCAAAATCACCATGAACAACTTCAAACACCATGCTGCAAATGAGACACAGATAAATCCTGCGAACTTTGCGCAATTGGCATTGGGGCAAAATATCAGTGCCCCTAATGGCGTGAGCAGCCATCATAAATGGACTCGCAAGCTACTTGCCTTGCCAGCCTATTATTGGGTATTGATTGCGCAAGTTATCGTTATTTTACCGCATGCAGCGCACTTGCCGTTATGGCTCATAGGTTTTGCGCTGGTCAGTATCATTGCCCAACTACCGCGTATTAAAGCTAAGTTTAAAAAACTGACGCATTTAAAACGTGTCTATCAAAGCATGCAAATGCTTGGCTTCTTACTTGGGCTTGTGGGCTTATGGCTGACTTATAACACGGCGTTTGGTCTGGATATGGGTGTGGCATTTTTAGTACTGTGCCTTATCAGTAAGCTGTGGGAATTGTACAAGCGCCGTGATGCTTATGTGGTGCTCAATTTATCTTTGTTTGTCCTTGCTTCACTGTTTTTAATGGATCAAGGTATCGTGACGACAGTAGAGGTAATCATCGGCGCGGTTATTGTATTGTTAGCATTTATTGCGCTTAACGATGATGGCAATACTCGCGGTGATGGTCGCCTGCGTACTTTGGGCGTGCTGGGTATTGGCGCATTGCCGCTGTTGGTCGTGCTGTTTTTATTCTTTCCACGCTTGCCGCCACTATGGTCAGTACAGCTCTCAGGTCAGCAAGCGACTACAGGTGTCTCTGACAGTATGTCGCCCGGCGACTTTGCCAATTTGGGTCAGTCAACTGAGCTAGCTTTTCGGGTAGAGTTTGCAGATAAGCGCCCGCCACAACAGCAGCTCTATTGGCGCGGCTTGGTTTTTAGTGAGTTTGATGGGGTCACATGGCGTCCCAGTCCGCAGCAACGAGAATGGCAACCCGCGCCGCAAATGCCAAATTGGATAGCGAATGCCTTAGCGACTGTTCCTGATGAGGTAAAAATTGCCCCGAATCGTTATCAAATTATCTTAGAGCCAACGCAGCAAAACTGGCTGTTTGGACTTGATTATCCTTTTGCTCAGCAGCAAGATATCAGTATTACCTCAAATTTTACCTTAAAAAAAGATCAGCCGGTTACCCAGCAGCTGCGCTACGATGTCTTGCAGTTTGCGCCGATGCGTATCGACCCTATGCTGTCTGAGGCGTCGCGCCGTCTCAATCTTGCACTACCAAGTAGCGGTAATCCGCAAGCACGCCTATTGGCGCAGCAGTTATTTGCCCAGTCTGGCTCGGATCCCGTGCGCTATATACAGGCAATCGAGCGCTGGATAAACCAAACCGAATTTCGCTATACGCTATCACCGCCACGTTTAAATACCAACCGTATTGACGAGTTTTTATTTAACACCAAAGCGGGATTTTGTGAGCATTATTCTTCTAGCTTTACCTTTATGCTGCGCGCCGCTGGTATTCCTGCGCGAGTAGTGGCAGGCTATCAAGGCGGAGAGCCTAGTCGTAACGGTAACGTTTGGGAAGTGCGGCAAATGGATGCGCATGCTTGGACGGAAGTCTGGCTTGAGGGTCAAGGCTGGGTACGTGTCGATCCCACGGCTTTTGTCGCCCCTGAGCGCGTCGAGCAAGGCATGGATGCGCTGACACAGGCGCGAGGAGCGACAATGTTCGGCGATGGTGCTGGGGCACAAATCAGCTATCAGCAGTATCAAATGCTGCAAACCTTACGCCGTCTATCAGACCAAGCGAGCTATTATTGGCAAAAGGACGTCGTTGGTTACGATCAAGATAAGCAAGCTGACTCATTGCTTAAATGGTTTAATATTCGCTCAATCATGCAGCAAATCACTTGGTTGGCAGTAAGTGCCATTAGCGTTATGGCGATTCTTGTGTTTGTTATCTGGCAGCGTCGCCGCAAACGTTGGCATCCAGCAGACCTGCCACTTGCCCAACTCTCAAAACGCATCGCTAAAGCGGATAAGTCGCTTGCTCGTGATGATAGCGAAGGCCAATTGGCTTGGCTTGCGCGTTTGGCAAGCGTAATTGATGATGACAGTGGTCAAAATAGTAGTAAGCATAATAATGCCAGTAAGCTAACTGCTAGTGGTGACTCAAAAACTGTCCAAGTAAAAATTGAGCAGATTCAACAATACTATCGCAAGCTACGCTATGGCCGTTTAAGCACACTTGCAACCAGCGATAGCGAATATCAAACGGGGCTTAAACAGCTCAAGAAAGAGACAAGTGAATTGTTTTAATGGCTGTTTTGTGAAAGTGCTGTTTAGGGCGTGATAAATTTTTAGTAAAAATAAAGGAGTGGATTCATATGGCAATTTACGTAGATTTTATGCAAATAGAATTTAAAGGCTATAAATGGTGCCATATGCTAGCTGATACCTTGCAAGAGTTGCACGATTTTGCCGCATTGATTGAAGTAGATAAGCGCTTATTTCATCAAAACGCCAGCTATCCGCATTATGACGTCACCGTGCAAATGCGTAAAACCGCGCTTGAATATGGCGCTATCGCCGCCGATCGTAAAAAGATTATTGAGTGTGCAAAAAAGCTAAAAGTAGAGTTAAATGCTCAAATAGCTCGTGCTAAGTCGTCAAAATAAGATTTTTACTTAACTTACAACAATAAGTAGCCTTAATCCTAAATCGCCACTTTCAAGCTTTATTAAGATAAACGCTCTGCCAAATAGTCCACCAGCAATCTGATTTTTGGTGATAAATGACGATTGTGCGGATAAATCGCCCAAATGCCTTCCTCAGGCTCTCTGTAATTATCTAACACGCTAACCAGTGCACCGGACGCTAAGTGTTTTTGCACATAATAATCAGGTAGCTGCACGATACCCAAGCCTTTTAGTGCCGCATCGACTAGGCTGTGACCGCTGTTATATTGTACGCTGCCAGAGACGCGTAAGTTTATTTCCTTATCAGCGTTTTTATCATTTTCTATAAAGTGCCAATAATCCCGCGTACCAAGTAAGCAATTATGTTGTCTTAAGTCGACTAGAGAATATGGTACGCCGTACTTTTCTAGATAAGCGGGCGCGGCACAGACAAAATTGGTACGATGACTGAGTTTTTTTGCCATCATCGTTGAATCGCTTAATTTGCCAATACGAATCGCCAAATCATAACCACCCTCGATCAAGTCAATTTTTTGATTGCTCAAAAAAGCCGTCACTTCGATATCGCGGTATTGCACCATAAAATCATTGATAAGGGGCAATAACTGCTGTTCGCCATAGGTGACAGGCGCGGTCAGTTTAATTCTGCCTTGCGGTTTGGTTTGTAAGTTGCTTACGGCTTGTTCGGCCGCATCTAAGCCGTCAATCACACCGCGGCAATGCTGATAAAATACCCGACCTTCTTCAGTCAGCGATACCTTGCGCGTCGTACGATACAGCAATTTAATGTTAAGGCGTTTTTCTAAGGCGCTTATCTGCCGACTGACCTGCGCGGTTGAAATCCCCAATTCTTTTGCTGCTCGCGTAAAGCTTTCGTACTCCGCCACATAAACGAACTCGCTAATGCCATCCCAGCGCATGATTATTACCACTGTGTAAAAGATAATTGCAAATATAGCATATTGTTATCACAGCAGAAACAACTATCATGGACAGTATAAAATGAATCCTTTACAAACAGCTCAAATATAAACTGCTATAACTAGCGCTTGCCTCTATCAAGTAAGCGCTATAAGCTAAATTGGTCTGCAGCTAATAAACGATAAAATGAATTAAAAAGAGAGAATACTATGTCAGATAACTTTATCAAATCCAAAGCCGCCATTGCGTGGGGGCCAAATGAGCCATTGTCTATCGAAGAAGTGGATGTGATGCTGCCCAAAAAAGGCGAAGTACTGGTGAAAATTGTCGCCAGTGGTGTTTGTCACACCGATGCGTTCACCTTATCTGGCGAAGACCCAGAAGGTGTGTTTCCTGCAATTTTAGGCCACGAAGGCGGCGGTATCGTTGAGCAAATCGGCGAAGGCGTCACCAGCGTGCAAGTCGGCGACCATGTCATTCCTTTATACACCGCAGAGTGCGGCGTCTGTAAAATGTGCCGCTCAGGTAAAACCAACCTATGCTCGGCGGTACGCGAAACCCAAGGTAAAGGCTTAATGCCAGACGGTACGACGCGTTTTTACAAAGACGGTGAGCCAATTTACCATTATATGGGTTGCTCAACCTTTTCTGAATATACGGTGTTGCCAGAGATTTCATTAGCCAAGGTTAATAAAGAGGCACCGTTAGAAGAAGTCTGCTTGCTCGGTTGCGGCGTGACCACAGGTATGGGCGCCGTCATGAATACCGCAAAAGTCGAAGAAGGTGCAACGGTTGCTATCTTTGGTTTAGGCGGTATCGGACTATCAGCGGTTATCGGTGCACAAATGGCCAAGGCCAGCCGTATTATTGCCATTGATATCAATGAGAGTAAGTTTGAGCTGGCCAAAAAATTGGGCGCGACGGATTGCATCAATCCAAAAGATTACGACAAGCCGATTCAAGATGTCATCGTTGAATTAACCGATGGCGGCGTTGATTATTCGTTTGAATGTATCGGTAATGTCGATGTCATGCGCTCAGCGTTAGAGTGCTGCCATAAAGGTTGGGGCGAGTCAGTCATCATCGGTGTCGCGGGCGCAGGGCAAGAAATCTCAACCCGCCCATTCCAGCTAGTCACAGGTCGCGTTTGGAAAGGCTCAGCATTTGGTGGTGTCAAAGGCCGCTCAGAGTTGCCAGGCTACGTCGAGCGCTACCTAGCAGGAGAGATTCCGTTACAAGACTTTATTACTCATACCATGCCATTAGAAGATATTAACGAAGCTTTTGACTTGATGCATAAAGGTGAGAGTATTCGCTCTGTGGTGCATTTCTAGAATTATGGTTAGATAGCTAAGCTTTTTTAACGCTATTAAATAAAAATGCCGCTCCTATAATGGAGCGGCGTTTTTTTGTATGCCTTTTAATCTTTTTTAAAGCTGTGCATGTCTTCTAAAACGCCTGTAAATCTATCGTATAACCAAGGTTCAATATCATCAATCACTTGATTGTAGAGAGATGGCCCTAAGGTTTCGATGATAAAGTCTAATAAAAACTTAGCAGGCAGGTTGCCAATATCAACATCAAATTCCTCGCTCATATACTCTCTAAGCTTATCCAAGACAATTTCTTCTGCTTCGTCTGACAGCGTCAGTAATTTTTCTTTACTCATTAATCATAGTCTTATTAGCAAAGCTTTATTTACTCTTGCATAGCAGCCAATTGTTGTAAAATATTGACGTAATTGTCCACGCCTTGCGCGCCGTTGACCAAGTGCCGCTCATTAAAAATCATTGCTGGCACGCTTTGAATACCTTGCTGCTGCCAGTGGCGCTCTTCTGCGCGTACCTCTTTGGCAAAACGCTGATCCTCCAGCACAGCCAGCGCCTCTTCCCGATTAAGTCCAACTTCCGCTGCGATATCAGCCAGCACGTTATTATCAGAAATATTGCTACCATCGGTAAAATGGGCGCCAAATAACGCCTGCTTTAACTCATGCATTGGCTTTTGTCCTTGTTGACCTGCCCAATACAACAGCTGATGCAGATTAAAAGTATTGTGCATCCGCGTGTCATCGTTGAAATTAAATTCAAAGCCAACTTCATTGCCCGCTTGCGTCATTCTAAGGCGGCTCGCGTCTGATTCTTCCTTGCTCGAACCGTATTTTTCCATAATATGTTCGCGCAAATTTTGTCCTGCGCTTGGCATATTGCTATTTAGCTCAAACGGATGCCAGTGTATTTCGTGCTCGGTATTGGTTTGCTTGAGCGCCTCAGCCAATTGACGATAACCGATGATACACCACGGGCAAACCACGTCTGAGACAATATCAATGCGCAGAGGTTTTTTGGATAGCGGTTGATTTGAGTTTTCCATATTTTTATACCTATTTTATTGATTATGTTCGATTTATTTATAGAAGGTTTTATAAGGTTGAATCCATATTAAGAGAATGAAATCGTGATTACAATGATTGCTAAGTTACAGGTTCTATTAACGAAGTTAAGCAGCCAACCGCAGTTGTAAAGGAGAGTTATCGTAGGTTTAAAAGTTGACAAAAAAGTTTTGTCCTCACTATTTGCTTAAAAAAACTACACTGCAATGACTACAAAGTAAAAACAAAGTGCTGTTTTTGATACGCCATAATGAAACGATTGGCGCTGTTTAAGAGCGTGCACACTTATCCTTTTATAAATAACTGCCAGCGAGAAGCCAGCATGTCTACCTTGACGTTAACGATTAATCAGCAGGATTATCAGCTCGATAATCTTGATCCGCGCACGACATTGCTTGATGTCTGTCGCCAGCATCTACAAATTACCGGACCCAAAAAGGGCTGCGACCACGGTCAATGCGGCGCTTGTACTATGCTCATTAATGGGCGACGGGTTAATTCTTGTTTGACCCTTGCGGTCATGCACGACGGTGATGAGATTACCACGATTGAAGGCATTGGAATGCCTGAATCGCTCTCAGACTTACAGCAAGCGTTTAAAGACCACGATGCGTTTCAGTGTGGTTACTGTACGCCAGGGCAGATTTGTTCAGCCACGGCTTTGATTGAAGAGATTAAGCAAAACTGGCCAAGCTACGTGACCACCGACTTACAAAACCCTGATGGCTTGCTGGTGCAAGAAATCGCCGAACGCATGAGTGGTAATATTTGCCGCTGTTCGGCTTATCCGAACATTATTAATGCCATCTCGCAGGTTTTGGAGAGTGAGATAAAAAATAAAGCTGCTACTGAAAATAATATTAACAAAGGCCCGGATGCTGCAAGCGTTACCGGTATTTGGTCGCCGCCGCCTAGTGAGACGCAGCTTAGTAAGCCCTCACAAAACAAGCCGTCGCAAAATAAAAACCATAACGCCCAAGTAGGAGCTCACTTATGAAACGCTTTGACTATGTCCGTGCCGAAGCTCCTGAGCAAGCAACGACTGCTGCCAGCCCAAAAGATGCGTCATTTATCGGCGGTGGCACCAATCTCTTAGATTTAATGAAGTTTGAGATTGAAACACCAACCAAATTGGTCGATATCACCCGTCTTGAGCTTGAGCAAATCGAAACCACCGCTGATGGCGGATTACGTATCGGTACGCTGGTCACCAATAGTGATTTGGCAGCGCATCCGGAGGTCATTGCCAATTATCCCGTATTATCGCGCGCCATATTAGCGGGCGCGACGGGTCAATTGCGTAACAAAGCCACGACTGGCGGTAATTTTTTACAGCGTACGCGTTGTTATTATTTTTATCAGACTGACAGCTCATGTAATAAACGCGAGCCCGGCAGTGGCTGTCCAGCGATTAACGGCGAGAACCGTACCCTTGCTGTTTTAGGTACAAGTGATGCTTGTATTGCCCAACATCCCTCTGATATGGCGGTGGCAATGCGGTTGCTTGATGCTGTTATTGAAACGGTGAAAGCAGATGGTTCTACCCGTTGTATTCCAATCAAAGACTTTTATTGTTTGCCAAAAGACACGCCGCATATCGAGAATGTCTTGGAGAGTGGCGAGCTTATCACTCATGTCGTTTTACCACCGCCTATCAAAGGCATGCATACCTATGACAAAGTCCGTGACCGTGCTTCTTACGCCTTTGCCTTAGTGTCTTGTGCGTCTGTCATAGAGGTTGATGACGACGGTAACTTGGCGACCGTACGTTTGGCTTTTGGTGGTATTGGGGTGATGCCGTGGCGTAATGAAGACGTTGAAGCATTATTAACGGGCACGGCGGGTGATGACGCTACGATCGCACAAGCCGCAGACTTATTATTAAAAGAGGCCAAAGGTCACGGTCAAAACGATTTTAAAATTCCACTGACGCGTCGCCTACTTAAACAAGTTATTCAGCGCGCCTTAGCGGGCGAGGGAGCATAATCATGTCATTATTGGACTCAGTATTGCCATCAGAACCTACCAAAAAAATGATGATGAATGAGCCTGTCGATTCGCTTTTTGACAAAACGGCAAGCAAGTTGGTCGGCAAACCGATCAACCGTGTTGATGGCTCGTTAAAGGTCAGCGGACAAGCGCCTTACTCAGCAGAATTTTATCGAGAAAATCAAGTTTACGGCGTTTTAGTTGGCGCGAAAATAGCCAAAGGACAAGTGGAAAATATCGATAGCAGTGCTTTAGAGGATATTCCTGGCATCATTAAAGTCGTAACCGATCCTAAGCATTTTTTGCGAAACTCACAGCAAGGCGGTGAGACCGAAGCACCAACCCAAGGCGCCAGTGAGATTTATTATCACGGGCAGCCGATAGCGGTAGTGGTTGCTGAGACTTTTGAAGCAGCGACAGAAGGCGCTAATGCCCTTAAAGTCACTTATAAAAATGAGACCGAACAAGCGGCATTAAACTTTACCCAAGAGCTGCCAAGTGCTCATGACGTCAATGAGCAAAAGGGCTCAGATAAAAATTCTGTTACAGGCGACCCTGATAAAGGCTTAGCGGATGCAGAGGTGACTCTCGATCGCTTTTACCATACGCCAAGTCAAAGCAACTCGCCGATGGAGCCTCATGCGACGCTGGCTTATTGGGAAGACGATAAGCTCATCATGTATACCTCAAACCAAATGATTGCCTCTTGCAAGCAGCAAGTGATGGATGCTTTAGATCTAAAAAAGGATCAGGTGCAATTAATCTCTTATTTTGTTGGTGGTGGTTTCGGTAGTAAATTGGGTATCGCGCCTGAGTCGATTGCAGCAGCGATTGCGGCAAAAGAGCTTGGTCGTCCTGTGCTGATCAGTATGACGCGTCCGCAAGTGATGGAAGCAACCGTTAGACGCTCAAACACTCGCCAACGTATCGCCATTGGCTGCGATAAAGACGGCATTATCAATATCAACACCTTTATTCACGATACCGTTGGCAGTAATTTACCGGGTGAGGCATTTTTTGAGCCGACGGCGCTGTCGACCAAATATTTATACCGCGGTGAAAATCGCCGCGTGAATTATAAGCAAGTAGATATGAATTACGTGCTGTCGGGCTCCATGCGCGCACCCGGTGAAGCGGTCGGTATGATTGCGGTTGAATGTGCTATGGATGAATTGGCCACGCAATTGAATATCGATCCGCTTGAGCTGCGCCGCCGTAACGAGCCTGAGCAAGACCCAAGCCAAGACATCCCGTTTTCGACACGGCAGCTGTTGGCTTGTATGGAGCAAGGGGCGGCGCAGTTCGGTTGGGAGCAGCGCAATCCCAAGCCTGCCAGTCAGTTAGAGGGTGATTGGTGGATTGGTACGGGAATGGCGGCCTCCGCTCGTGGTAACCAATTAAAACCGTCAGAGGCGCGGGCGACACTGCAAGTTGACGATTCAAAAGCCCTTGGCGTTAAAGCCATTATCGAAACCGATATGACCGATATCGGCACAGGCTCTTATACGGTGTTTTCTCAGGTCGCCGCTGACTTACTAGGCTTGCCGATAGACCATATCGAGATGAAGCTCGGTGATAGTGAGCTGCCATCAGCCTCAGGCTCGGGTGGTAGTTGGGGTGCGGCAAGTGCAGGTAGTGGTATCTATCTTGCCTGTGAGCAGCTGCGCGATATGTTGGCAGAAAAAGTAGGGCTTTATCCAGATACCATTCAGCTTGATAAAGGTCAGATCAAACAAGCAGGCGAGCATAACCCTAGCGTTACAGAAGCAGCGGTCGAAACGCTTAAAGACAAAGCGCTAGACTTAAAAGATACAGTCGCTGAGAAAACAGGTCTAGCATTATCAGAGTCTGCTACCGAAAAATACGATTTTAGCAATTCTCAGTCTTATGCATTGGCAGATATTATTGCTGAATGCGATGAGCAAAAAATGAGCGCTAAAGGTCAAATCAAACCGGGTAAAAATGCCAAAAGCCATCGCCAAGCGTCGTTTGGTGTCAATTTCGCAGAAGTCGCCGTCCATAGAGTGACTGGCGAGATACGTCTCAAGCGCATGGTAGGTGCTTTTGCTGCTGGTCGGATTTTAAATCATAAAACCGCTACTTCACAGTGCTACGGCGGTATGGTGTTTGGGATTGGTTCGGCGCTTATGGAGGAAGTCATCCATGATAAGCGCGATGGTCGCCTATGCAATCATGACCTTGCTGAATACCATGTACCTGTCAATGCCGATGTGCCGCAACTAGAAGTGATATTGGTAGAAGAAGACGACCCTTATACCAATCCTATGCATATCAAAGGGATCGGCGAAACCGCGATTTCTGGAGCAGCGGCGGCTATTGCTAATGCTATTTATAATGCGGTCGGTGTGCGCGTTTACGATTTCCCAATCACCCTTGATAAGCTGCTTCATGAGTTGCCAGAATAGCTATTGTTAATAATCGATATGAAAGAATGGCTAACTGATGATTGATATAAGACACCCGCTAGCGGCCATCACTAGCGGGTTTTTATAAGGCGCAATGCAATTTTAATCATTAAAACTGCAACTAAAATAAAAATAAATAGAGATAAGAGGCACTATGAATCAGGTCGCTGATATTCTGAAATTAGCAGGCGAGGCGCAGCAGCAAAACATCGATGCTGTGTTAGCAACGGTAGTACGTACCGAAGGCTCGGCCTATCGTCGGCCTGGCGCAATGATGCTTATCTGCGCTGATGGGCGTTCGGTTGGGATGATTAGCGGTGGTTGCCTAGAACCACATATCATCAAACGTGCTTTTTGGTTGACGCGTCATGGCGCAAACGTGCAGGTTTATCAAACGGGTAGTGATGAGAGTGACGAGGCAGATGATGATAGTGAAAGTAATGGCAATGGAAATGGCGATTTAGAAAATGAGCTAAATTTCGGTTTGGGCTGTAATGGCAAGGTTCATGTGCTGTTTGAACGTTTGACAGCCGCAAGGCCGTTTTTAGAAGTTATTCGTCATGTTCGCCGTCGCCAAAAACCTGCAACGATAGCGACGTTAATTCGCGCAAATGACCAATACCATTTACCAGTTGGACTGCGCCTTGATTTAGCAGACTACAGTGCCAACGAAAAAATAACTTTTGTTAGCGCCGATAGTATGGTTAATGAAGCTTTGATGAATGACCCGAATGCTTTTACTTATAAGATTAAAAAGTTAGTTAAAACTCTGTCAACGCATGTAGTTTCTAACAAAAATACCGAATACGTTGTCTTAAAAAACGGTGATATCACCACAGAATGGCTTATCCAGCGTCTACAACCACAGCACCGTTTGCTTGTTTGCGGGGCAGGGAATGATGTGATGCCGCTTGTGACCATGGCAAAATTACAAGATTGGCACGTCAGCGTTATCGATAGCCGCGCCCAGTATGCCACGCGGATGCGTTTTCCCGAAGCGGATATCGTGATGCCAGTCGCATTGGACGATAATGAGAAACTGCTCAAGCTCAGTCGTCATGCGGCGGTCGCGTTGATGTCGCACAGTTTGACCCAAGACCGTGCCCGTCTTTCGTTATTGCTTGAGCATCCTACTCATTATAAGTATCTTGGACAATTAGGCCCAAGTTATCGAACCGAGCGCTTGGTAAATGAGATTCGTGCTGCCAAAGACAATCCGGCAAGTTTAAGTGAGGGCGTAAAAAAACTCCATTATCCGATTGGTTATAAACTAGGCGGTGATGGCCCTGAAGCTTTAGCACTTGGCATCATGGCACAAATAAGCGCTGTCATGCACGAGCAAAATCCTGCTAATGATTTTTTAGATAATAATAGAACCATATCTGAAATATTGAGCGGTGTATGAAGAAAAGTGACTTAACGTCAAATAGCGCGGCATTACCAAATCAAAATTCTAGCCAGCAATCAAGCCATACCATTATTCTTCTAGCCAGCGGCCTCAGTCGTCGTCTTGGAGAGGCTAAACAGCTGCTTTATAAAAATGGCGTTCCTCTCATTAATCACATGCTACAACTGGCAGTAAGTACAAATCCGCAAGTTATTATCGTCGTTATTCCTAAAAATGAGGCATCGATAGCTAGTGAGGTAGCAAAACTAAGCGACACCCATTTACATATCAAGACTGTCATTAACCAAACGCCCGAAACTGGTATGGGACATAGTCTTTATACTGCTATTGAAGCCTTAACTCAGTTTGTTAATGATAAAGCTTTTAATCATGAAGTGGTTGAGCGAGTGTTAATTATGGGGGTTGACCAAGTTTTATTGGACATTGAACATGTTAATGAATTGCTAGCCGGTAAGCATTTAGTGGTTGCCAGTGGTTATGAGCATTGGCAGATTTTCGATATGTTATCAAAAGATGACCATATTGAGCGTAGAGCAGATGCTAAGAATGAAACGAAAAATCCCATCGTTGGTCTACCGTTAGTTATCGATTATCAGCTACTTAAACAATGGCAGCTTCATATAAGTGGAGACAAAGGCTTACGTCATTTAATCAGAGCGCTCTCGCCCAGTGAAATCAGGACAGTCTTCAATAAACAGCTGAGCTATGATATCGATACGCCCGAGCAACTTGCCTATGCCCGACAGCAGGGCTGGGTTGATAAATAATTTGATGCCAAGAATTGTTTGGATGATAGGCATATTACGCCTAAACCGTTAGTAGGGTTATAAGCATGATACAACGCCTGGGCACTGATGGTAACAGGATTGCCTGAATACATTACTACCGTCATACAAGCCTGCCAATAATCTGCGATATCATTTGCGCATTATAAATATAAAGTAAGGGTATCTTATGAGTCGTACATTGTGGCTAGTTGTTGGTATTATCAGTATTCTTGGCGGTATCTTTGCTTTTTTTAATCCGCTTAGCGCCAGTTTCGCTGCTGAACAATTGGCTGGATTCGTATTTCTTCTGGTTGGTATTTTGCAGTTTATCGCCCTGTTCCGTGCTTATACCATGACGGGTAAAGTGCTAGCGGCCATTGGCGGTGTGCTTGGCATATTTATCGGTATTGAGCTGCTACAAAACCCGCTACAAGGTATTTTAACCTTGACCATGGTAATTGCTATTTTATTTATGGCAACGGGTATCGTCAGAGTGATGGTTGCTTTCGGTCTACGCCGAACCGTGGCTTTTGTGCCAATATTAATCTCAGGGCTTATCTCGATTACGTTGGCTATCATGATATTTACCAGCTATCCGCAGTCAGCGACCTATATTCTTGGTGTATTATTAGCGGTTGAGCTGATATCTAATGGCATCTCATTAATCATGTATTCACGTGTGCAACCACCGTTAACTCGAAATCTATAAAAAAACACCTGTAATTATCCCTAAAATAAAGCAGCTTAGCCATAAAAAAGACGCCGTGGAATGGCGTCTTTTTTTATTATATAAGTTTTGATTGTTTTAAATATTAACGCGAAAACGTCAAAATATGTCCTTTAAAAGGTAGCTCAAGATAAGTGGTGTCCTCAGGTTTAACATGCTTACTGCTAAAACCAAATTCAACCATTTTATTGGTCAGCTTGTTTTTGCGCCCGCGCCCGGGGTCAACGACGATAACCTCACAAGTTGGCAGCGCATGACGGTCGATAAACTCCGCTAAGATATCGATATGCTGGTCTTCATAAAGTAAATCGCTACCGATGATAATATCAAACTTACCAAGATGGCTATTGTCCTCGGCCCAGTCTAAACGCTCAAAGTTAATTTCTTTATTATTATTTAGCGTAGTATTTCTATCTAAAAAGTACTCAACCGTCGGATGATAATCGGTCGCAGTAATATCGGCATGGCGATGGTTCAGTAGTAAACTTGATAATGCCATACCGCAGCCAACTTCCAAGATACGCTTGCCTGCAATGTCATAATCCAGCATATGATTGGCGAGTACCAAGCTTGATGGCCAAATCACGCCGAACATCGGCCACGACGCCGAGCAAATACCAAGGTCTAGCGCCTCATTGTCAGGGTCACTAAATTGTTGTTTGTCGCGTAGGGTGCAGATATGAATGTCAGTATTGCCAATTTCAATCGTTTGATAACGTACGCGCACAGTGGTTAGCGAAGCCATAAACTGTCCTAAAAATAAGCAAGAATGCAAGGTTTGGCAAAAGTTGCCACGTTCAGGAATGTAGTTATTAATAAAGATGATTTAAAACATTGAAAATGTGAAGATGAGGAAAATCTAGCAATGGAAATTTTTTATTGAAATTATAAATTTAACGGAAAAGTAAACAGTTGCTTATAATCAGTATAATCTAACGTTTAAACCTTTATTGTTAATTCTAAGGGTATTGTTATTACGCGATAAAATTATAAATGGTAATTTTTATTAGTATATTCAGTAGTTTAAGTTACAGACATAAAAAATGCACCGCTTATGGTTAAAGGGTGCATTTATACTAAGCAGTTGGTTTAATTAAGTGTAGCTTGCTAAAGGTTAGACCTAATTAGTAAAGCGCAATCCAGACGTTTTAAGCGCCCATACCAATTCAACAAAAGCACGATTGTTGGTTAAAGGCTCGCCGTCGATGATAAGCACGTAGCCTGAGCCATCAATCCATAAAAATACAAAACTGGTTTCAGGAATCAACAAATCAACTTGCTGAAAGAAAGAAATCGCTTGGCTCTCTACCGCCCAGCCGCGCTGCTTTTGGCGCAACATAAAACCTGAAAAGTCAGCTGCCGCCACACTCAACATGTCGGCTTCTTCTTGGCTATAACCAATCCGCGCCAAACAAAACCCTTCATCAGAGCCAATCGCCGCACGGCGTTTCCCAGACAAGCTTGAAACCACATAGGGTAAAAACTGGTCTAATGGCAAGTTTGGCGCGGGCAAAAATAGCGACAGCTTCTCAATCCAGCCATGTTCCAAAAAGCTGTCTAACCATTCATCAGAATAGCGATCGAGCCAGTCAGCGGCCAGCAGCGTCTCGTTATGCGACAATAAATCTTGCAAGGATAACTGCTCAGGCGTTGGTTCACTTTGCGAAAATGACTCAAAAATGCCAGCTGGGGTCAAGGTCAGATAGGTTTTATCAGCGTTTAAATAAGAAGACATAGCGGCTACTCGTTAGAAGAATGTTGATGATGCTATAAAAATAAGCAGGTTAAGCGTCTTGTGCATTTTTGGTTTGCTCAAGTTTTTGCTGACAGTCATTCCAGCGCGCATCGAATTGCCAATCGCTTTTACCCAAGCGAAACCACACCAAGGAGAATGCCAGACGGTCGTGACGCGCGATACAATGGGCAAAAAACTCGTTTTCGATTTGCTCTATGGTATCCCAGTCTTGATTGTCACGCGCGAGCATCAAATCGTTGGCGATGTCTTTAGCGATTTCTTTGGCGTCATCGCTACTGATACGCAGGCGCTGCGTCTGTTCATTTAAAGATGGTGAGACCAGTACGCTCCAGCGCGTTGCCAGCATACTGTTTTTTTGGATATAGCTTTTTTTATCGATACAATCTCGAAAGCCTTGCTCGATATGCGGCAGCATGCGCCCTTGCAAGCGGGTAAACATATTGGTGACATCATAGGGAATGTCATACCAGCAGCCATAAAAAAAATCGGCTACCGCACCTTGTAGTGGTTCTTTTTCGTTTAACAGTAGGGCAGCATTGATACGTTGTTCGTGAAAATGGCGGTTGTTGGGTGCGATAAATATCTTACGTGAGTAAAGACGATAGACGCGCCGTGCTGCCATTTCACTTTCTTTGATGAGATCTAAATCAGACATAAGCGTGTCCTGTTAGTCATAGCACTATGCAAAAAGCGGTTAAAAAGTTATTCAAAAAGTATTAATAAAAATGCTATTAGGCCACCACTTTGCTTAATCGCTGTGACGTGATAGACCATAGCGATTGTTGCTTAGTATTACTGTAGCCTAATAGGCTATGACGTCAGTAAGATGCTAATGAACCTGCTAGTCAAGTAACGTTTGCATCAAATCGATCATAAATTCCGCGTCTTCTTCGTTCATGGCTTCAAAACCTTGCGGCATGCCGAGTTCAGCTAACGCTTCTTTACCATCATCATCGTTATGCAGATTCAAAATGGCATCTATCAAGATATCAGTATCCGGAAAGCCGTCTTTAATCAGCAAAACGTGGCTGATATCGGCCAAATCACTTTCGATTAACACTGATAGCTGCGCTTTGGTTAGGCGTGAAAAGCTATGGAAAATCTCCGCCAAAAAGAACGCCGCTTGCGCCTCACCCTTAATCACTTGGCGCGCCGCTGCCTGATAGGTTTCAGTCACTGACCAGTTAAGGTCGGCTTCTTCGATATCGACCGCTTCAAGCAGGCGTAAACCAATCAATTTTACATCGCGGTTATCAGCCATGGCGATAGTAGCGCCAGCTTTGATGTCGTCTAAACTATTGATATCGCTATTTGCCGCCGCGGCGATGACCATCTCATCAGATTTACCGATAGGGCGCGCAACCGCATGGTAACCGTGCTCACGAATAAGGGTAGCCGCATCAAAAGGGTTAGCATAAATAACTTGAATATCGCCTTCACTGATAACGGTTTCTTGCTCAGCATGCGAGGTAGGGATATTTAGGTGCATGTTGAGATTGGCACGTTTTTGAATCAAAGTATTAAACATGTGCCAGCCTGCAAAACGCTCCGGCGAAAAATCAGGCGCGATTAACATATTATGTGTCGTCATGATTTAGCCTTCCTCATTTTGTTTCATTTCGGCATATTGGGCGATTGCCGCCTCAATTTTGCTGCGCGATGGTTTACGGCGCACCGAAGTATAGCCAACCGTTTCGCCGCGACGGACGTTTGGTACGACAGTCGCGTAAACCCAATAGTGACTGCCATCTTTGCATAAGTTTTTCACATAACCATGCCATTTTTGCCCAGCGTCGGCGGTCGACCATAGGTCTTTATAAGCCGCTTTTGGCATATCAGGATGGCGTAAAATATAATGCTGCTTACCGATTAATTCATCGACATCATAGCCGCTAATCTCGACAAAAGCATCATTCACGTGCGTCAAAACGCCGTTTAAGTCGGTACGTGAGACGATTAACTTACCGTCAGGATAAGGGCGTTCGATACCAGTATCATAGACAGTGCGCGAAGTGCCGTCGTGGTAAGTCAGGGTGACTTCTTCGGCTGGCATGTCAGGCTTCATGGCGTCGGGGAGTGGAGAACCCATTGTAATCTCCTTCATTTATCATGGTTGTGATAATTATTAAAAAGCGTAAACCTTATTGAAAAAACATTTAGTTTAAGCGTATGACTTAAATTTATATGGCAAACTGACAATTAAACTTAAGTTTTAAACCGCACTGTTAGATTTATTCAATATAAACGGTATGCAATACCTTAAATAATTTTTATAAGACAAGGCATAACTTTTCATTTAAAGTGTTGTTTATCAAGTAGTTTTTATAGCACTGATAGCCCATAAAATCTTAATGACAGAACTTTAAAAATAAATATTAGATAAGTTTTGCCAAAGCTTCTGAGGCGCGCTTAATGTCTAAGAATATCAAGCCAAGTTTGGCGTTTGGTTTTGCCATAATGGTTAATACCGCTTCATCACCTGATGAGGTCATAATCACATAGCCTTTTTCGCCTTGGATCATAATACGGTCGATGCTACCACGAGCCAATTCACGACCTGCGCGGTCACCTAGTGATAACAAAGCAGCAGACATCGCGCCAACGCGGTCTTCATCGACGCCTGTAGGCAGCGCCGATGCAATCATAAGACCATCGTTCGAGATAAGGG
The DNA here is from genome assembly GCF_002439405.1 of Psychrobacter sp. UBA6291. Taxonomy (NCBI): domain Bacteria; kingdom Pseudomonadati; phylum Pseudomonadota; class Gammaproteobacteria; order Moraxellales; family Moraxellaceae; genus Psychrobacter; species Psychrobacter sp. UBA6291. The sequence continues at coordinate 28,574 of NZ_DJUD01000005.1, forward strand.
CAGATGCTTCAACATCGGCAGATGAGCTGTTTAGGTCTTCCAAGATTTGCTGGAATGAGTCTGTACGCATAACGATTTCTCTGTGACGAATAAATAAGGGGATAATTGAGATTGGGGGGTTTCTGATTTTAGTCTTCGACTAGTGAACAATATTATAAACCCTTACTGTTACTATTGATATGGCAGAGCGCTATTTAACGCCTTAATATCGCGCATTTTTTACTACTTAATCTTATTTCAACACCGTTTATCGCAATTTTATTGTAATTAATAAATAAAAGTTGGCATATTTTAAGTTGTTTAGTATTTTTATTTTCCATTAATGTGTTTTTTTCCTATAGTCTAAGTAGCAAGTAAAGCAATCAAAGGGTTATTTAAGACGACAATGTTGCACAAAATCACCGTAAATCACTCAAATAACAGTGGTCGTTTTTTTGACTAACGAGTTTTCACGGCAGGTTTATTGATAGATTATAATGAAATAAATATCCTTTATAAATTTTGATGATGGTGATATTTACTAGACTTATACGGCAAAAAAATGCTATATAGTTATGAGATAAAAATTGTTTGTGCTTCTGGGTTTACGATTTAGAGACACATTCAGTTGGCTTCTAATCTCCCAGTTTCTATATTTACTAGCGTATAGAAACGATTTCAATCTCACATTGGTGTTTTAAATCCCATCGTTTGTATTTAAGCGATAAAACACCCACGTGAATCAGCACGATGACCATTTTTACCCTAAGGAACCTATATGAGTATCAGTCAGGCAATCGAAAAAGTCGAAGCACGTTACGCCCATCAACCTGAATTTATTCAGGCGGTAAAAGAAGTTGCAATCACTATTGCTCCGCTATACGACGCCCATCCGGAATATGATACGTTCAAAATATTTGAGCGTCTTGTCGAGCCTGACCGTGTTATCGCTTTTCGTATCAACTGGGAAAACGATAAGGGTGAAGTGCAGGTCAACCGCGGCTGGCGTGTACAATTCAGCAATGCCTTAGGCCCTTATAAAGGCGGGATCCGCTTTCATCCTACCGTCAACCAATCGGTCCTTAAGTTCTTAGGTTTTGAGCAAATTTTCAAAAACGCCTTAACTGGCTTGCCGATGGGCGGCGGTAAAGGTGGCGCTGATTTTGATCCTAAAGGTAAGTCTGACAGTGAAATCCGCCGTTTTTGCTATGCTTTTATGCGTGAGCTGCATCCATATGTCAGTAAAGACATCGATGTACCGGCAGGCGATATCGGCGTCGGTGGACGTGAAGTCAGCTATATGTTTGCGATGTATAAGAATCTAACCCGTGAGCACGGCGGTGTCTTGACCGGTAAAGGCGTGGGTTTTGGTGGTAGCTTAATGCGTACCGAAGCGACCGGCTATGGCGCAGTTTATTTCTTAGAAAACATGCTTGCCGCTCAAAACGATAACATCAAAGGCAAAAAAGTGTTGGTATCAGGTGCCGGTAACGTCTCACTCCACGCCGCTGAAAAAGCCCACATGCTGGGTGCAACAGTACTGACTGTATCTGATTCACAAGGTACGCTGCACGATGCAAACGGTATGGACCAAGAAAAAATCAATTGGCTAAAAGAGCAAAAAGCCCAAAGTAAGCCGTTGTGTGATTATGTCGATATATTCGGCGGTGAATGGTTAGCTAAGCAAAAACCTTGGCATATCAAAGGTGATATCGCCATTCCATCAGCGACCCAAAACGAAGTTGATGAAGAAGATGCCAAATTAATGGTTGAAAACGGCATTAAATATATTGCCGAAGGCGCTAACATGCCACTGACCGCTGATGCGATTGACTATGTGCGTTTGCACCGCGTCCACTATGCACCAGGTAAAGCGGCCAACGCAGGCGGGGTCGCGGTATCGGGTCTTGAGATGTCACAAAACTCTGTACGTCAATATAAAACCTTTGAAGAAGTCGATGAGCGCTTAAAGTGCATTATGAAAAATATCCACGACTGCGCCGCTGACGCTTCAGAAAAATATAACCAGACCGATAACGGTTATATCGACTATATGGCAGGGGCAAATATCGTTGGTTTTAAACGCGTTGCTGATGCCTTATGTGCTTATGGTATCTTGAACTAAACTTGTCTTAATACGAAAGCAGTTTTTCATAAACCGCGCTTATCTAAGAGGATAGGCGCGGTTTTTTTGACTGCAAACAATGATGATACATTAGGATACTTTTTTGCTGCACAGGTCTATCTCATCAGCGTTATGATAAGAAAAGCGGTAGAGTTGAATAAAAAATACGGTAAACAAAATCGATAGTAATAAATAAAAATATGAATCAGGAGACGATATGATGAATAAAATTCTCAAAGGTTTTAAGCTAACAACATTGGGTGCTTGTCTGACATTAGCCTTGACGACGGGCGTCATAACTACAGCCGCCAGTGCCGCTAGTAATGTAGACGAAGTACGCGCTGCGCAAGCTGCGAAAATTAGCTTAAAGCAAGCCATTACTATCGCCAGTAAATCAGCTTCTGGTATTTTAATCAGTGCCGATTTTGATGAGGATGATAGCGATGCCATTGGCAAAGGTGGCGTCTATGAATTAGAATTCAGTACCGATAGCGTCAATTATGAAATCAAAGTAGATGCCAATACAGGTAAAATTGTAAAAAAGGAAACGGATCGTCTTGATGGCGATGATATCAACGTTTACCAAGTTCAGAAAAAAGCGAAAATCGATATTATGAAGGCTATTAATATCGCTGAAAAACAAACGGGTGGTAAGATATTAGAAATTGAATTTGAGAATGATCGCGATTATGCCAATCATACGGCGTATTATAAAGCTGACCTATTAAAAGGTAACAAGATTGTTAGTATTAATGTTGACGCTAACAGTGGTAAAACATTTGCCAATAAGTTCAAAAAGTAGCAGTTATTTTGATAAAAATAGTATAAAAGACATCAGTCATAGGGTTGATGTCTTTTTTATTGAAAACGGCTTATTTACTACGCGAGCACTTAATATAATAAACGCCCAATATAAGTATAACCAAAGTAAGCTCGTCTTACCCTTATTATGAATAAGTAGCTTCATGAAGGAGTTTCATCTAAAAAGCCGCTATATAAAGCCTTATAAATGAGTAAAGCTTAACAAGCTTACGCATACTCACTGTTTTTGTACGTTTATTCTTACCCAACTGCGCTAGTATATGAGCAAGTCATGGTTGCATAAGTAGGATTGCCGTTAAAAATATTATGAATATTAACCGTCACTTAGCCTATTTGATGCAACATAATAGAAAAATAGTATTGAAAAATAGCCGCAGTATCCTCAAATCGGGAAGCCAAAGCCAAGCATGACAGCCAATAGGCACAATTTTTAGTCAAGACTGCTTGTAATGCTTTCACCCTATTTATTGGTTTGCTACTTTTTGCCTTATTCACCTACTTTATAAGGACGTCTTATGAAACGTCGTACGCTTTTAGCCTTTGCCGCCAGTACGGTATTACTTGCCGCTTGTAATCAGTCGCCTACTACTGATGCTGATACCAATGCAGCCGATAGTGCGGCGACTGGTGGTTCTGATTTGCTCCAACGTATCAATAATGGCGGCACTATTAATGTCGGTACTGAAGGTACGTATCCGCCGTTCACCTATCATGATGAGAGCGGTAAGCTGACCGGTTATGATGTCGAAGTAACGCGGGCGGTTGCTGATAAACTAGGGGTGGATGTTGAATTTAAAGAAACCCAGTGGGATGCCATGCTAGCAGGTTTGGATTCAAAACGTTTTGACATGGTTGCCAATCAGGTAGGTTTGACCACGCCTGAGCGCTTAGCGAAATATGATAAAGCGACTGAATATAGCTGGTCAGGCGCTGTAGTGTTGGCACCGACTGATGACAATCGTTATAGCTCGTGGGAAGCGCTAAAAGGACTGCGTTCAGCGCAATCGCTTAGCAGTAATTATGGTGAGCTGGCAGAGCGTTATGAAGCCGAAATCGTTCCCGTCGATGGTATGGCGCAAGCGATTCAGTTGGTCAAACAAGGCCGCGCTGACTTTACGATGAATGACAACCTTGCCGTATTGGACTATCTAAAAAAATTCCCAGACGCCAATCTGGAGATTAAATTGGTTGCGCCTGCCAGTGAACAGACGGGTTCGGGCTTGGTGTTGCTCAAAGGAGATGACGCGGTTGTTGAAAAACTCAATGGCGCCATGGCTGAGCTAAAAGCTGACGGCACGCTAACCAAACTTAGCGAAGAATTCTTTGGTGCTGATATAAGTCAACAGAAATAATGCTAGCGTCTATAACCTCAGTATTAAGCGATTTATTGGCACTATTGCCCTTTATGGATGCGGCGCGCGCCCAAATCGTCATCAACTCATTTTGGCCGATGCTCAAAGGCGGTATTTATTATTCGATACCGCTGGCATTGATATCATTTGCGATTGGAATGGTGATTGCGCTGACGGTAGCTTTGATTCGCATCGTGCCGCGTGCAGGATGGTTCCATGAGATACTTTATCGGCTTGCTCGTATCTATGTGTCTGCCATTCGCGGTACGCCGATGTTGGTGCAGCTATTTATTATCTTTTATGGCTTGCCAAGTGTTGGCGTGAAGCTCGACCCGTTTCCGTCAGCGATTATCGCCTTTTCGTTGAACATTGGCGCTTATGCGTCGGAAACGGTGCGTGCGTCGATTCTGTCTATTCCAAAAGGTCAATGGGAAGCGGGCTCCACAGTTGGTTTAACCTATCTACAAACCTTTCGCCATGTGATTTTGCCGCAAGCGCTGCGGGTGTCGGTACCGCCATTGTCCAATACCTTTATCAGTTTGGTAAAAGACACGTCTTTGGCGTCATTGGTGCTGGTCACGGAGCTGTTTAAACAGGCGCAAATCATTACCGCCCGTAATTATGAGTTTATGCTGGTTTATACTGAAGCGGCGTTTATTTATTGGGCAATTTGTCTGTTTTTAACCTTTATTCAGGGCAAACTTGAAACCAGGCTTGATCGTTATGTGGCGAAATAATTTTTGCTAAAAAATATAGCCATCTTGTCGTTTTTTACCATCAGCGTTTTTTCATTTGTAAGCGGAAACCTCTATGATTCAAGTCACTAATATCCACAAAGCCTTTGGTAGCAATCAAGTGCTCAAAGGCATCGACTTGTCCATTGAAAAAGGCAAGGTAGTGGTCATCTTGGGTCCATCAGGGTCGGGTAAAACCACGTTTTTGCGCTGTCTGAATGCGTTAGAGATTCCTGATCAAGGGGTAATTGCATTTGATGATGGCAGCTTGACCGTCGACTTTGCCACCAAGCCAAAAAAGAAAACCTTACTCGCTTTGCAACGCAAGTCAGGCATGGTATTTCAGTCTTATAATTTATTTCCGCATAAGTCAGCCATTGAGAATTTGATGCTTGGGCCGACGGTGGTACAAGGACAAAGTAAAGCGCAAGCGCGCGAGCAAGCGTTGGCACTACTCGATAAAGTCGGCTTATCGGATAAAGCAGATTTGTATCCGTTTCAGTTGTCTGGTGGTCAGCAGCAGCGTATTGGTATTGCTCGTGCGCTGGCGATTGAGCCGTCATTGTTGCTATTTGATGAGCCAACTTCGGCGCTTGACCCAGAGTTGGTACAAGATGTGCTTGGAACGATGAAGCAGTTGGCTTCTGAAGGCCGGACGATGGTGGTGGTGACCCATGAGATTAACTTTGCGCGTGATGTTGCTGACCATGTGGTCTTGATTGAAGATGGTCACATAGTCGAAGAGGGCAGCGCCAAGCAGCTATTTGAAGATTCAACGCATCCACGCACGCAAGCGTTTTTGCAGCGTATCGAGCAGTAGTTCATTTTAAAAAAAGACTGGCTTCTAAATAGCCAGTCTTTTTTATTGTATAGTAAGTGAAAAGCAATACCGTAGCGTTTTTAGGACATTTTGACTACACCTTTATGCTTTTTAACATTAGCCTTTTAAAACCCTGCATTACACCTGCAATAAAAAATTCGTTAATAAACGCTTCGCCCCCTCAGTCGCAAACGACTCTGGGTGAAATTGCACACCTTGTATCGGGTAGTCAGTGTGCGCAAGTCCCATAATCTCATCACCTGCGACCGCTGCATCTGTCAGTCTTAAGTCATGATGGGCGTCATTACTCACGACGGCGGTAACAGTTAAGCAATCTGGTAACGTATCTGCCTTTACCATCAAGGAATGATAGCGCATGATTTCTATCTCTTGTGGCAAGCCTTGATAGACACCTGCATTATCATGGCGAATGGCTGAGACTTTGCCATGCATTGGTACGCTGGCTCGTACCACTTCGCCGCCAAAGACATGCGCAATGCCCTGCATGCCCAAGCAAACGCCCAATAGCGGCGTCGTCTTGCCCATAACCTCAATCACTTCGGCGCAAATACCAAAATAGGCCGAGTCGTCAGGCGCACCAGGGCCGGGTGAGATGATAATGCGGTCAAGATTCATCGCCTGCACATCAGCCAAGGTAATTTCGTTATTACGTTTGACGATGACATTTGCCGCTTGTTTAGCGCCGTCTTTATCACCATCCATGGTTTGTAAAATCTCGCCAATATATTGATAAAGGTTAAAGGTAAAAGAGTCGTAGTTGTCGATAATTAAAACATTCATAAGGCATAAGCTCTTTAGCAAAAGTACAATGGATTCACGCTGTCATAAAGCTGTCTAACACCACTTTCATCGCTGACAGCTTACGCTGGATTTCTAAGTATTCATCAGCAGGATTGGAGTCGTAAACATTGCCGCCGCAAGTTTGCGCATAAGCCGACTCACCATTGATAAATAGACTGCGAATAGGAATGGCAAAAATACAATCACCATTAAAATTAAAGGAGCCTAGCGCGCCGCCATAAGCACCGCGGCCATCAGGCTCAAGCTCATTAATCACTTTAATGGCTTCCACTTTTGGCGCCCCTGATAAAGTACCGGCGGGGAAGTTGCTGGCAAGGGCGCTAAACATGTCTTCATCGGGATGCAAAATTCCGACGATTTCAGAAGAAATGTGCTGCACGTGTGAGAAGCGTTTGATATCCATGAGGCTACGCACCTTTACCGTACCAAATTGTGCCACACGGCCGATATCGTTGCGATGCAAATCGACCAGCATATTGTGCTCGGCAATCTCTTTGGCATCATTCAGTAGCGCGCGGGCAAGCTTACGGTCTTCTGCGATATCGACGCCGCGCTTAGCAGTGCCTGCTAATGGGTAGGTTTCCATCTCACCTTGGCGCAGGCGAAACAGTAGCTCAGGCGAGGCACCAATAATGCATTGCTGAGCAAATTTCATAAAATACATATGCGGTGACGGATTAACCGCGCGTAGCTTTTCGTAAATTGGCATCTTGTCGCCGACAATGCGATATTTGGATTTAAAGCCAACTTCGCACTGAAAGATGCGCCCAGAGATGATGTCTTCTTTGACTTGCAGCACCGCTTTGGCATGCTCCTCTTGACTCATGCCATCCCCCAAAAACTCTACTGAGGGTGGTTCATAATTAGGGATGGGGGCTTCAAGTAAGGCTTTGATTTGCTCGATGCGATTTTCTTGCTGCGCGGTTGGATAGTAGAAATAGAAAATCTCACCGGTCATCTTATCAAGCGTTAAGCCATCTAAATACACCCCAAATTTGAAGGGTTCGAAATCATCACTGGCTTTGGCGTTGAGACTAGGCTCAAAAAAATTGACACTGTCATAACCCAAGTAGCCAACCAGTCCGCCGCTTTGGTCGCGCGCAATAACGTGCTGCGGGGTGATGCTGTGTAATAGCTGATAAGGATTGTCAGTTTGATAATGTGTGGTTTCGGCGGTTTTATTATCAGTAATTGCTAAGGTGGTACGGTCGATAGCGGCAATAGTCATCACTGGGTCAAAACCAATGGCATGGTGGCGCGCCATATGTCCATCCTCGCCCAATGATTCAAGCAAATAACAAGTTTCAAAAGCGTGCTCAATACGCTTAAATAGCGCAAAAAAATCTATATCCTGCGTGAGTTTGATACGCTGCGGTTTGCTAGGAATATCGATAGCAGCAGGTTGGTCAGGCTTGGAAGTAGAAGCGGTCATAACGATGTCCAAAATAGTTCAATGATTTATCAAAAAAATAAGGCAGAATGAAATTATGTTTTTGCCCAATTAAGCGTCTTTTTTATGCGTATTTTCTCTATGAGTTTTAAGTAGGGCGCTCACATCGTGACTTTGCATGGCTTTCGCACCGCGTGAGACAGTGGCGATACCGACGCCGAGCTGCTCAGATATCTCACGCTGGGTAATACCGCGCTCTAACAAATCAAAAATACGGATGCGATTGGCGATTTCTTGTTGTTCTTTATCGGTCAATAGCGCAGTAAATAGCTCGTCGATAGCGCTACTATCGTGACAGCTGGCCAAATGAGTTAATAGACTGTGATAAGGATTGGCGCTCATAATATATAATCTTAGTAAGAGAAAGGATAATAAGCAAAATATTGTTTCGTTTCAGTATTCTAGTACAGTAGTACAAGAAAAACAAGTAACGTGTTTGGACGTTTAGCGTTATTTGTTTAACGCTTGATGTTGAAGGTTAAATTGAAAATAAAAATAATAGCCAGCGCATGGTGATATGCTGGCTTTTAGGTCATTTATAATTTTAGATAAATTAACGCTGTGGACGTATAAACGGCATGTGTCTATTTACGTCTTTATAGAGTAAATACCTAAATGGACCAGGGCCCCCGGCGTAACAAGATTGCGGGCAAAATGCGCGTAGCCACATAAAATCACCTGCTTCAACTTCGACCCATTCACCGTTTAAGTGATAGACGGCTTTACCTTCTAGCACATATAAACCATGTTCCATGACATGGGTTTCATCAAACGGAATCACGCCGCCTGGTTGAAAAGTAACGATATTGACGTGCATATCGTGACGCATATCAGACTGTTCGGTAAATCTCGTGGTTTTCCAAACACCATTGGTTTCTGGCATCTCAATTGCTTCAACATCATGATCGCTGGTGACAAAGGCTTCTGGCGCATCAAGTCCTTCTACAAACTGATAGGCTTTGCGAATCCAGTGAAATTTAACAGGCTCATTACTATTATTTTTTAGCGTCCATTGACAGGCAGGTGGTAAGAAAGCATAACCACCGGCTTCAAGATGATGGGCTACGCCTTCGATAGTAATATCCATCTCACCTTCAACGACAAACAGCACGGCTTCGGCATTAGTGTCGAGCTCAGGCTTGTCGGAGCCGCCGTTTGGGGCGACTTCAACGATGTACTGTGAAAAAGTTTCTGCAAAACCGCTTAAAGGACGCGCAATCACCCACATGCGCATACCTTCCCAAAACGGCAGGTAGCTAATCACAATATCGGTGAGCACCCGTTTGGGGATAATCGCATACGCTTCGGTAAAAATAGCGCGGTCAGATAACAGTTGCGTTTGCGGCGGCAAGCCGCCAGTTGGGGCGTAATAGGTACTTTTAATTGGCATTGTTAATAATCCTTAGGGGTTTTTGCCATGAAAATTGGTGTCTGTCTTTAAAGAGCAAAGAGTGAGTATGTTTTATTAGCTAGAAATTTCTCTTTATAAATGGCTTAAAAGATTAAATTGACTTTAAGCTTTGTGTATTTGGATCGGCTTGCCCATTTTCTACTTCAATACTCACTTGCCAATCATCAATCGCCAGTTCGTAGCAGTTATTACCCTCACCATTGATACGGTCAATGACCAAAAAATCAGAATCTTGACCAAGTGCCAACAGTGGATGGTGCCAGACATTGGCATCGTATTGCACGCCTTGATGCGATTTGGCATAAAACACTGATAAATCAGCGGCCGAACGTGGTGGTTCACCAGCTGGTGCGACGACGACAATATAATCTTGACCATTCATCGAAAAGAACGCTTGCGACCCAAAGGGATGATACTCCATCACCGATAAGGCGATAGGCAGTTCGCGCTTTTTGGCACGAAAGATACTGAAGCCAACATCGCCGCCGTCAAGCGTAGCCTGCGTAATCGCATGATGTCGACACGCATAGCCTTTATTAATAAAGAAGCAGTTTTCAGAGGTTTGCTCTTCTTTGTCATAGGGTTCAATCACCGTACCATAAGGTGCAAATTCGGCCTTGGTTAAAGGTCTTGCGATGATTGTGGTAGTCATGATGTCACCTTTTGTTTAATGAGCAGTTTTATGTATTTAGTTTAGCTAGCGCCAGATGATTACATCCAGTTGGCGATGTTATCGTCAGTAGCTGGATGGTTTTCATACCAGTGTTTGGCAATGTCATCGCGGCGGCATATCCAGACATCGGGTTTGCTAGTAATGTATTGCAAGAATTTTTTGAGAGCAGTGATACGGCCCGCACGGCCAATGATGCGGCAGTGCAAACCGATGGTCAGCATTTTGGGTTCGTTTTTACCATTTTTATCCCCTTCTTCATACAAGGTATCAAAGCTGTCCTTTAAGTATTGATAAAAAGGCTCAGCATTGGTAAAACCAGGGCTTGAAGCAAAGCGCATATCATTGGTCTCTAAACTATAAGGAATGACCAAATGCGGCTTGCGGGCGATTTTTTGCCCATCTTCTACTTTGACATTGAGCCAGTAGGGCAGCTCGTCGGCATAAGAGTCTGAATCATAGATATAACCGCCTTGTTCGGCAACCAGCTCACGCGTGTTGGGACTATCGCGGCCGGTATACCAACCAAGCGGCTGACGACCAAGCATACGCTCGAAGATTTCGGTAGCGCGGCGCACGTGTTCGCGTTCCGTTTCGCGATACATATATTGATAAGTAATCCAGCGTAGCCCGTGACTGGCGATTTCGTGACCATCTTCTAGCACGCGCTCGATAATATGCGGCGTTTTTTCAGCAGCGGCGGCGCAGGTAAAGGTAGTGATGGGCAGGCCATACTCTTTAAAGGTATCTAACACGCGCCAAACGCCCACGCGGCTACCATACTCAAAGGCGGATTCGATAGATTGGTGGCGGTTGTTAAATTCTGGCGTACCTAGTACATCCGATAAAAAGCGCTCTGATTGGCCATCGCCATGAATGACGCTATTTTCCGCGCCTTCTTCAATGTTTAATACAAACTGCACGGCAATTTTCGCGCCGCCCGGCCAGTTGGCCTTTGGCGGATTGCCTGCATAGCCTTTTAAATCACGCGGGTAGGTGCCGTGATTAAAATCACTGGTTATTTTTTGACTCATTTTTAAACTATCCTAAATACAATAAAGTAAATTAAAGGTGAGTATTTCTACTGTCGGCTCATTAACTAATTATCTGACTAAATAACTGTCTCATTAAATAACTATAGCCCTGAAGCGTAAGCGACGAGTTGTTGGCGTTCTGCATCGGTCAATTGAGTGAGATTGCCCAGTGGCATATAGCCAGTTTGTACCGCTGTGACAATTTTGTCTTGATGGATTTTCATATCTGCTGGCGTCTGCAAAATGATGCCCGCTGGCGGTGCGGCAAATCCTTGCTGGGTTGGCTGCGCCGCGTGGCAAGTGGTACAACGGGTGTGGACGATATCCATAATGGCATCATCTGCTGAGGCACTCACAGGTACGACTTCGGTAGCCGCTTCATTGGCAGCGCCAGTTTCGGTAGCAGCACTCATTTCCGAGTTATCGGCTGAACCAGCAGTAACTGGTGGCGTAGTGTCCGATGTAGTGTCTGGTGTAGCGTTTGCTGTAGAAACAGAGGCACTAGCAGCGGGTAATGGCTCAACAGGGGCAGGACGCATCCAAATAATCAATAATACTGTTGCTAATGCCGGAATCCAGAGGAATTTTGGCTTGTGATGCCCCAAGTGTTTTTGATTAAAATAATGACGTACCGTTGCTGTGATGATACCGACAAATACCAACACCAACCAACCGTGCGCATGTGAATACATCATCGGATAGTGGTTGCTAATCATGGTAAAGATAAGCGGCAAGGTGAAGTAGTTATTCATCAGCGAGCGGTTTTTTGCTTGTAGCGCCAAATCGGCCACTTCTTTGCCCGGTTTGACGCCGCGGCGCACACAATCTACCAGCGCACGCTGAGCAGGCATAATACCAAAGAAAACGTTCCCCGCCATTACCGTCCCTAAAATGGCACCGATATGGATAAACGAAGCACGGTCACTAAATAGCTGATAAGAACCCCAGCAAGCGATCACTAGTAATATAAAGATAATACTGCTAAAAATCAGCGAGTTTTTACCAAGACGGCTACGAACAATCACTTCATACAGAAAGTAGCTACCAAATAAAAACAATAAGCTGGTCGAAATCGCGCCGATACTGCTGCCAAAAGCGACTTTACTGGGATCAATCAGATAGGCAGTCGCATTGAAATAATAAACGATAGCCAGCATCGCCATGCCAGTAAGCCAAGTGGTATAAGCTTCCCATTTAAACCAATGCAGGGTTTTTGGCATCTCTTCTGGTTCAAGCTTATATTTGGCTATTTCATAAAAGCCGCCGCCATGTACCGCCCATAAGTCACCGGATATACCCTTGTCCGCCTTCCACTGTGGCGGCTTACGTAAACTCATGTCTAGCCAAACAAAGTAAAAGGAGGCGCCAATCCACGCCACGCCAGCGATGACGTGAAACCAGCGGAAAAATAAAGCGACCCAGTCGAGAAGATATGCACCCATGCGCGAATTGTCCTTTTCTTTGCAATACTTTTTTATTCAATGTTTGGTTCAGCGTTCTGTCGTTAATTGAAAACGGTAAAACAGACAGCTATAAATCCATTAAGCCATTCATTTATGAACCGCGATAGGTACTATAGCCGTGTGCGCTGAGCAGTAGCGGTACATGGTAATGACCGCCATCACTGATCATAAAATCGATGACTACTTGCGGGTAAAATGCCGTGAGATTTTGCGCGTCAAAATAGGCTTGGGTCGCAAACGTCAAGGTATAACGGCCAACATCTAAATGATATTTAGCGATATCGATACTAGTATCAAATTTCCAGCTGTCAGCGGCAACTCGACCATCGGCGTTGGTGACACCTGTTGCCAATAGATAGGTCTCACCGTTTGCAGGCACGCGGTGGAGGGTGACTGCGATATCAGCGGCAGGTTTGCCAAGATGGGTATCTAAAATGTGGGAAGAGAGAGTGCCTGACATGATCATTCCTTTTATATAGTAAAAATAAGCACATTTATCTTAAGCAGTGCCGAGTAGTTTTTGTAAGCGTAAACGGGTGATTTTATTTTGCTCAGTAGCCGCATTGAGTAGCTCAGTGGCGCGGTCATTTGGCAGGCGTGCGAGTAACAAACCCAGCATTTCTTGCGCGCTTTTGCCGGTCGCAAAGACGATAAAGATAAAGCCAAATTTAGCGAGATACTCTTGATTGCCTTTTGCCAATGCTTCAATAACATCCATGTCAGCATTATTGGCACCAGATTGCTCATGCGCCGCGCTGTCTTGCGTATTGCGGTATTTTTCTTTTAATGAGTCAACGTTGCCGATTTGTGGATGACCATCAAAGGCCTCAAGCAAATTGGCTTCTTGGGTTTGCGCTTGCTGCCAAGCTTTGTCGCTACTGGCAAGTAGGTCGTTTATATCTGCAAAAGGGCGAGAACCTGCTACGTCATGCGCCCATTTGCTACTGGTGCAGCAGGTCAATAGTTTTGAGAGTGCTTCGGCTGGCGAGAGGGCATTAAATTGCGCTAGTGATAAGCTCACAGTGACATCCTTTTCATTTAAATTTAAAGCTTTTTGTTCTTATATTTAATTGAGTGATAAGTGGTTTAATAACATCCATTCTGCTTAAACCTGACCATTTGGTCAACTGTTTTATGCAAATTATTTTTATACGCTGGCGAAAACCCTGCTATATTTTCGCTAAATAAAAAATAAAATTGGCTTATCAGTGCTGTTATATGTTGCAATATGGCTACTTATTTATCCTCCTATCCAATGGTTTATCTTATGACCCAACCTAATCAAACATCTCAAGCGTCCGATTCTGAGGCGCCTATTCATCGTAATCAGCAAGATATCCGCGCCCAAAATCAAGCAGTAATTTTGGCAGCTGCAGAAGAAGAGTTTGTATTACAAAGCTATCGCGGCGCTACGATGCAGGGCATTGCTGATCGGGCAGGACTACCAAAAGCCAATGTCCATTACTACTTTAAAAATAAAAAAAACCTCTACAAAATGGTTTTGCGCTCTATTATTGAAGAATGGAACGATGGTTTGGTGACAATGACCGTCGATAGCGACCCAAAAGCCGTGATAGAGAAGTTTGTACGCACCAAATTACACCAAGCGTTTGTGCATCCAAACCGTCATAAATTGTTTGCGTTAGAGGTCATCGGCGGCGCCCCATATTTACATGACTTTATGTCGACAACCATGAAAGAGTGGGCGCTTGATAAATCACAAGTGATGAAAACTTGGCATGAGCAAGGCAGAATTGGCATCGCTGACCCATTGCAGCTGTTGATTTTGATTTGGGCAACGACGCAGCGTTATGCAGAATTTGAAACAGAAATCGTCGGTCTGCTACAAAAAGACGCTTATGATAAGCAAGATGAAGCGCGCGCGGCTGACTTCTTAATACCCTTTATTCTGCGCGGTTGCGGGCTTGAATAGCGGATTTTACATAGCGCGCCATTTATTCAACCAAGCCCGCTGCCGTTATAACGGCTGACCTTCAACCTCACTTTTCGGCAACACGCGCACAGGTTTTAGACCATCTTCTATATGTTGATCAGACGTATCAAACTCGACGCCATAGTTCTTTGGCAAAATCATATCCAACGTGATAGCGACGATACCTGACATGGTCACTGCCGAGCCAAAGATATTGCGGAACAGCTGCGGCGTTTGCGCAAAGACATCAGGAACAAACGCGATACCCATCGATAAACCAAGCGAAGTCGCAATAATTAAGATATTACGGTGGGTAAAATTCACTGTGGATAGGATGCGGATACCCGCAGTAGCAACGGTTGCGAACATCAATAGCGTCACGCCGCCAACCACAGGCTTTGGCAGCTGCGTAAAGATAGCGCCAAGGATAGGGAATAGCCCCATGGTAAATAAAATCGCCGCCACATAAAAACCCACATAGCGGCTGGCGATACCAGTCATTTGAATGACGCCGTTATTTTGGCTAAAGGTAGTGACGGGAAAGGTATTAAATACCGCGGCAATCCACGAATTGACCCCATCACCTAGCACGCCGCCTTTGATACGCTTTTCGTAGACAGGACCTTGAATAGGTTCGCCTGAAATCATTGAAGTTGCGGTCAAATCGCCTGAGGTTTCGATACTGGTAATGATGTACATAAAGGCAATCGGAATAAACGCTTGCCAATCAAAGCTCAAACCGTATTTAAAAGGAATAGGGACGGTAAGTAACGGCGCTTCAGAGACTAAAGAGAAGTCAATACGCCCCATCAACATCGCCGCAAATAAGCCAAGCATCAAACCGATAAAAATAGCGCTTGAGCGAATCACTTTATTATTGACGATACTAATCAGTACCACACTGATCAGCACCCCGCCGCCCAGTAGTAAATTTTCCATACTACCAAAGTTTTCGGCACCAACCCCGCCCGCCAAATCAGTCAGACCTGTTTTGGTTAAAGACAAACCAATGGTGACAATGACGCAGCCAGTAACGATAGGGCTCATCAAAGATTTAAGTTTGGTGATGAACTGGCTTAAAAATATTTCGACAAATGCGCCGAAGAATGACACGCCAAAGATGACAGAAAGAATCTCCTCTGGGCCACCACCTTTATTTTTTACCACAAAACCTGCGGCAAGGACGGCAGCCAAAAAGCCAAAACTGGTGCCCTGTAATGCCATCAGCCCCGAGCCGACGGGCCCTACTTTACGGGTCTGAATAAAGGTGGCGACCCCTGATACCATCAGTGACATGCTAATCAGATAGGGGATGTGCTCTCCCAATCCCAAAGCGCCACCAATGATTAAAGAGGGCGTGATAATACCAACGAAAGCGGCAAGTACGTGCTGTACCGCCCCTAAGAAAGCTTTTGCAGGAGCAGGGCGGTCATGCAGTCCATATAATAAATCAGGGTTTCCTTGAGTAACTTCACTCATTTTGGCTTTCTCCTAAAGTGACTTTTAGTCCAATCTCTGAAGGTAGACCTAAACAGCGTAGGAAAACTGATGATTTGAGAGTTGAGTCCGTGACTTAAAAAAGCCTTTCAGTAAACTCTAGATCTTCATCTTGTTTCTCTAGCTATCTAAGCATTTACTAATTTTCCAACAGAGAGTCGCACTTTTCCGTGTGCTAATAAATAAAAGCAGCTCACCATTATTTATCAATATTGCCAGATATGGTGATGAAAACCTGACTAATTAGTCAGTTATCTAAGGGTATAGCGAAAGCCTTGCTTATTGCAATGTTTTTTTTGCGATTAAAATATTAATTTGTTTCATCTCGGCGATTTAACAAAACCTTAATGCGCTTATGACAAATAAAATTACGACTGCTATTAAGTACTTAATAGCAGTCGATGTTAGGTGCTGCTTAACTTTCACAATGTCATCTATCTTATTGAATTAAATTCCTCACTTTATTTATTGCCAAATTGTTAATACTTCGTTATTATGCCTGTCATATTTCAAATGCTTATCATTATCATTAGTGTTAATCATGTTATTTCTATATGTATTTGTTGATTGAGTAGGCGTGGTCAATCAATAAAACACAAAAATTTTAATAGAAAATAAAAAGCAAAATCCCAAATTGTTTTTTTCGGACCATCTTTTTCAAACTGTCTTTCTAAAGTGGCACTTAAATCCTTCAATCCTAATAGTAAGTAAAGTGAGTGTGTTATGCGTGAAGTTAAGTCAGCAACATTTTCTAATCAATTAACGGTGTTATCGGTCGCTGTTTCAGCAATTCTGTGTTCACAGCTGGCGGTTGCGGCAACGGATGTGCCTAGTACGACCTTACAAACCATCACCGTAACTGCCAACAGCTCGGTACGTGAAAAGGTGCAAGAGGATGGCGTCGATGTCGAAGACTATACGCCTGCACAGCAAGCAAGCCATTTAAGCGATTTTTTAAATGTGGTGCCAGGCGTGACCATAGGTGGTACGTCAGCGGTCAACCAGCGCATTCGTATTCGCGGTCTTGAAGATAGCAACCTAAAAGTCACCATTGATGGCGCGCGCCAAGAAGGCAAGCTGTTCTATCATATGGGCGATATCACCATTGATCCTGATTTGCTCAAACAAGCGGATGTGGCAGTGGGTAACAATTCTGTCACGCTCGGTAATGATGCACTTGGCGGCGCGGTTGCTTTTAAAACGGTCGATGCCGCTGACTTACTTAAACCTGGTCAAAAGATTGGTGCCAAGCTAAAAGCAGGTTATGCCAGTAATAATGATGAGCTACTGACGTCAGCCACGGTTTTTGGCGCACCATCTGATAATGTCGATTTATTGGCTTATTATGGCAAGCGTGATACCAGCTCGGGTGAAGACGGTGAAGGCCGTGAGTTGTTTGAAGACAGTGAGAGCGAGAGCTTCTTATTAAAAGCCGGTGCTTATGTTGGTAATGACCATCATGTAGGTGCAAGCTTTAGCCGTACTGAGAAAGAAGGGATTTTCCCATTCCGTCCAGATTTTCCGAGTCGCTCTGAGCCACCAATTCCGCAACAGGTGAAGCGCGATACTTATGGTATTGATTATAAGTTTAATCCTAGCAATCCGCTGATTGATATAGATACCAATGTGTATCAGACTAAAACCCGTATTTTGCGCGATTCTGATTATATCAATGATCCAGGTTTTGATTTTAACGCGCAAGTCCAAACCACAGGCGCAAAAATCCAAAACACCAGTGACATTGCTACCAATGTTGGCACGCACAAGCTCATCTCTGGGATTGAGCACTACAAAAAAGAATCGGAGATGGAGCGCGACTTCGTTAAAACAGGGTCAGACGAGGCAACAAACACCTCTGTTTATCTAGAAGACCAATGGAGAAACGGTAAGCTCACTTTAACACCCGGTGTGCGTTATGACCGTTATAAATCTCCTGAGTTTATCGCTGGGGGCAAAACCTATGACAATGTCGTCGGTGCACTTGCTGCAAGCTATGAGATTGCACCACTAACGCAAGTATTCGCTAGCTACACACAGTTATTTAATGGTCCTGATTTAAGCCAAACCATCTTTAATTCGGACGGTGATAAAACGTATGTTAATAATGACTTAAAAGCAGAAGAAGGGTCTAACGCTGAAGTGGGAATCGTTACAACCTTACGTGACCTAACGGTCGCCGGTGATGCCCTGCAACTAAGCGGTAAATATTTTGAAACCGATATCGAAAACTATATTGAGTTTGTGAGATCAGGTGGGACAAGACCGGGCTTGAACTGTGCAAATGGACAACCAGGTGGCGATTGCCAAGGTGTCATCAATAAAGATGAAGATTTTAAAATTAAAGGCGTTGAGCTCGCCGCTGATTATAAAATGAATAACTTTAGTATGGGTTTGAGCTATTCGCGAGCGCGCAGTAAAGGCGACAAAACAGGCTATAGTATTCCATCAGTGACCGGAAGCAGCTCAGAGTCGGGTGATAAATATATGGTCAATTTGGCTTATAGTCCAACGGAGACCACAGATATTGGCTGGCGCAGTACCTATGTCGCTTCAGTAATGCCAAATACTAGCGCGAATGATATTGAAAAACCAAGCTATGACGTTCATGATATATTTATGAACTATTCGCCAAAACAAATTGAAGGACTAAAAGCCACGGTTGGCGTTTACAATCTTTTCGATGAAGCTTATGCTAGCCACTCATCTCGCCTAAACCCGATTGATGATGTTGCTACTGACTTCGAGCCAGGTCGTAATATCAAAGCTTCTTTAACCTATCAGTTTTAACCCTGTATTTATTTTCTAGTCGCAATAGAGCCAGCTTTTTATAAAAAAGAGCTGGCTTTTTTATCGCTATTTTTTGGCACTCAAACTTTCTTTTTAAACATTACGCTTCGGCTGTAGCCCCATTAATCCTATATATTCATAAAGAATCAGCACTCATGACTTCACTTTCATTATCTTCTTTTGCATCGAATATACGCCGTATTTGTCTATGGATTCATCGTTATACTGGGCTTGTGATGGCAGGCTTTTTAATCATGGCTGGCATTACTGGCTCGTTATTGGCTTTCCATGCCGAGTTGGATGATGTGTTTAATTATAAATTGGCTCAAATTGAGCGGCAAGATGGGCCACAGCTTCCTATTGCAACCCTGCACGACAAGGTGATCGCCGCCTATCCAGAGTACAATTTTTCTAGTATGCCAACATCATTAGAAGCGGATAAATCTGCGGTATTCTCGGTCGATAGAGCCAGAGGTCAAAGCGCTAAAAATCAACCTAAAGCCCCGTTTCAAGAGGTTTATGTAAACCCTTATAACGGCGATATCGTAGGAACGCGTGATAAAGACGCGTGGGCGTGGCGTAATACCATGTGGAAAGTATTTTGGTTGCACCGTGATTTATTGCTCGGCGATATTGGTAAGCTGCTGCTAGGTTTGATTGCCCTTATTTGGACGATTAACTGCTTTATTGGCTTTTACTTGACCTTTCCTAGAGCTATTAACGGTAAAAAAGCATTGCAGAAAACTGTACCTAAAACTACGCCTAAAAAACGTGCGTCTTTTATTAAGCGCTGGCTACCGGCGTGGAAAATCCGCCGCAAAACCAATACCTTTAAGCTCAATTATGATTTGCATCACGCTTTTGGTTTATGGTTGTGGCTGATGCTATTTGTCATTGCGTGGTCGAGTGTCGGTTTTAATTTAAAATCGGTCTATCAACCCGTGATGCAAGCAGTGGTTGGGTTTGAAGGTAGAGAGGGTAAAAGAGAAGAAAAAGGCAAGTCAAAGACAACAGATAAATCGAGCGAGCAGGCTATGTCAGCCGTTGCACCAATGAGCACTGAAACGGGTAGTGAAACTTTTGCTAATAAATCCAAGATCAATAAAGCCAATAGTATTGCGTATTTAACTGAGCAAGCGCATATTGCTGCGCAAAAAAATGGCGTAACCGTACAGCAGAAATTGGGTATCCGCTGGCTTGCGGAGGAGGGGCAATGGCAAATGCGTTTTAAAACCGACAAAGATGTCGGCACTCACGGTGGTGCCTCGTCTATCACAGTGTCTGCGGCGACTGGCAAAGTTGAAAAGGTTAATTTCGGTTATCAAAGCGCATTTGGTAATAAAATCGACCAATGGTGCTCAACCTTACATATGGGACATATTGGACAGGGTAACGCTCATTTACTGTATCAAATATTTTTAGCAATGATAGGGTTGGCCGTGGCAGTCTTGTCCGCTACCGGTGTGTATTTATGGGTCAAAGGTAGTCAAAGCCGATTAAAGCAAAAATTGACCATTAAAAATAAATTTTCAAACCATTACGGAAAACCAGCTATTAAAAAACAGCTATAAAACACCTCGTACTTAGACCGTATCGACAATCACGGGTCGGCCTTGATGGTTAAGGACAGTCACATCGACTTTGTACAGCTCTTTCATGGTTTCATGCGTAAGAACATCAACAGGCGTGCCGGTTGCCAGTACGCGACCCTCTTTCATCGTCACTACCGTATCGGCAAATTGCGCAGCTTGATTGATATCGTGCAAGACAATCACCACGGTTTTTTGCTCAGTATGGCTCAATTCGCGCAGCTCACGCATCAGACGGCCAGCATGATACATATCTAGATTGTTGAGCGGTTCATCAAGGAGTAGGTACGGTGTATCTTGGCAGACAATCATCGCAATCAGCACGCGTTGACGCTGACCGCCAGAGAGCGTCGATAAAAAGCGCTCGGCTAACGGCTCAAGCTCAAAGCGTTCGATAATTTCCTGCACTTTTTGCTGATCATCAGCCGTTGGTTGTCCTTGATGATAAGGATAGCGCCCAAACATCAGCAGCTCATGCACACGCAACCGACCTTGTACTTGGTTGTCTTGCCCAAGCATGGCTACGGTCTTAGACAGCGTTCGTGCATGACAGCTGACAATGTCATGCTCCTCATTCCCTATAACGAAACTGACCTGCCCTGATTGTAGCGGTTGCAAGCGCGCCATCACCGAAAACAGCGTCGATTTACCCGCACCATTTGGTCCTATTAAGGCAATCACTTGCGAGGGCGGTAAAGACAGGCTGATGTCATGCAGGATTTGCTGTTTGCCAATATGGTGGGAAACATTATTTATTTTAATCATAGCAGTTCTTGTTTTTAGAAAAATTTAACCGTTGCGTTTTAAAAAGTCATCATTAGCGGCGATAGGTCATAAATATGAGTAATAAAAATACCAAGCCGCCTGCCAATTCAATCACTACTGACAATACACCCGCCATGCCGAGTACTTGCTCAAATATGGTTTGACCGAGGACCAAGCAAATCATCGCCACCAAGCTGACCAATATCAGACGCTCACTGTGATACATATGGCGCGCGATACGATTGGTCAAGGCGCAGACCAGTAAGCCAAAAAAAGTTACCGGACCGACCAAGGCGGTTGCCGTAGCGACTAATACCGCAATGACCGTTAATAGCCCAAAGGCGAGGCGTTGATAGTTGATACCAAGGTTAATTGCTTGTGGTTTGCCCAACATCAAGACATCGCATTGATAGCGCCAGCGCCAGATAAATAGCGCACTGATGACGCAAATAACAAAGCTAATGCCCAAAAGCTGCGGATTGACCGTATTAAACTGCGCGTAACTGGCCGATTGGACTACCACGAAGTCATCGGGGTTAATGAGCCGTGCAACCAGCGCTGATAAGCTGCGAAACAACACGCCAAAGATAACGCCTACCAGTATCAGCCGCGTTAAATCCTGACTGCTTTTTGAAAACAACAGTCGAAACAACAATAACGACGCGCCAAACATGAGGACGATTTCAAGGGTAAATTTGGTAATGGGGTTGATGCTGGTAAAACTAATTGCGCCTAAAAAGAACACCAATAAGCTTTGTAATAACACATACAGTGAGTCAAAGCCCAATAAGGAGGGTGTCAAAATAGGATTGTGGGTTAAGGTTTGAAAGAGCAGGGTCGATACGCCGATGGCATAACCGACGACCATTAGCGCCAGTAATTTTTTACCGCGTAATGGCAGGGCAAAGTCCCAATAGCCATTGACGTTAAGTGTCAAAAACAGTGTCATTGAGATAAGTAAGATAATCGCGGCAATGGATTTTGGATGACTGGCGATAAAGGTCCAAAGTTTTGCTAAAGGGTTTTGAGTAGAGGTATCTTCAAGGCTGTCATTGTCTAAAGTAGCATTTGCTAGAGCGCTCTTTTTTGCCGAGCCAGTCTTGGTAGAATTGTCATTTATAAAGTTATGCTTAGACGATGAGAACATGAATAAATCCTACTATGCTACCTTCAATAGTAACAACGCCAAGCTTATCTAATCAGACAACAGGACGAATAAATTAAGAAAAGTGTTAACAATCAGGCAGCGACAAGATTGCGCTAGGGCTTATTGCTCAGCAGGCGCACGTAATAACAACCATAAAAATATCACCGTGCCGACCACACCAAAAACTGTCGCCACAGGCACTTCAAAAGGATAACGAATGGAGCGCCCGATAATATCACAAAGTAGCACGGCTGATGCGCCTAAGAGCGCGACTGCGGGCAAGCTGCGACGTATTTTATCGCCCATAATGCGGCTAACGATATTGGGTACGACCAAACCGATAAAGGGAATCATACCAACGGTTACGACGACGACAGCGCTCATCATCGCCACCATGCCAACACCAAGCCACGTCACTTGTCGTTTACTAATCCCCAAGTTTAGCGCGATATTATCGCCTAAACCGACGATGGTCAGTTTATCGGCGATAATATAAGCCAGCACGCATAGTGCGCCCGTCAACCAAAGCAATTCGTAACGTCCAGCTAATACCGAAGAGAAGTCGCCAAATTGCCAAACGCTAAGCATCTGTAATGATTCAGTTTGGTAGGCGATAAAAGTGGTTATCGCCTCGATAATGCCACCAAAGACAATACCAATCAGTGGAATCATCAAAAAATCCGTCGGCGGAACGCGATGTATCAGCAGCATAAAGAGCATCATGCCCGCGACTGCCGCAATGGTTGCGACACCCATTTTGACCAGTAGCGCGCTGGCTGGGAACAATAAACTGACTACCAGTAATCCCAATGCGGCGCTTTGGGTTGCCCCAACCATCGAGGGTTCCACGAAGCGGTTTTTAAGCACCACTTGAATAATCATCCCAGCCACCGCCATCGCGATACCCGTCAAAATAATGGCAACGGTGCGCGGAATACGGCTCACCAACAT
This sequence comes from Psychrobacter sp. UBA6291, assembly GCF_002439405.1. Taxonomy (NCBI): domain Bacteria; kingdom Pseudomonadati; phylum Pseudomonadota; class Gammaproteobacteria; order Moraxellales; family Moraxellaceae; genus Psychrobacter; species Psychrobacter sp. UBA6291. Next base: position 51,925 of record NZ_DJUD01000005.1, read on the forward strand.
TAATGAGCTATCAGAGTTGGCGCTTTGACTGATAAGGCTTTGCAAAATACCTGACCACGAAAAATCTGCCACCCCAATGGATAAGCTTAATAACACCAAAAGCCCCATAATAATGAGGCTGGCTGTGTTTATTAACCACGGCGGTATCGCAGCGCGGCGCTGTTTATCGCGGGCGTAGCGGCTGCCACTACTTGCACTCGGCTGCCAGCTTGATGGCGCAGCTGGCAGAGTAGAGCTGGTTTTAACGCTGGCTTGAGCACGAGGTGAAAATAATGGCATAACGGCTACTGGCTTACGAATAGGGTTTGAAAATTTTTATGGATAGCAACTGTCATAAGCAACAGCTGCTACTTGTATCTTGTATAGCGTCAAAATTTATTTTGCCTTAGTAAAGGCGTTTTTAATCGTCGTTAAATCCTGTAGCCACTGATAATAACCACCAAAGGCTAAGTAAGAGTCTGGGCTTAGATACACTACCTGGGCTTTATCCCACGCAGTGGTTTGCGCCACCAGTGGGTTGTCCAATACGGCTTTGGCACCCGCACCATCTTCACCGATTGCAGCGCTACGATCGACGACGAACAACCAATCTGGATTGGTCTTTTGTATGTATTCAAATGAGATAGGCTGACCGTGACGCGCATCAGTGATTTTATCATCTGCCATTGGAATATCTAATACGCTGTGAATAAAACCATAACGCGACTTATCACCATAGGCTGACAGCTTATTGCCATTGACCATGACCACCAAGCCTTTGCCTTTATTTTCTTTGGTTAAAGCTTTGGTCTCGTCAATCAGCGTGTCAATATTGCCTTGCAATTTCACTGCTTGATCGCTTTTGCCAAATAACGCACCCAAATCGTGTAAGCGCTGCTTGCTTGACTCATAAATATTTGCCGTATCGATGCTCATATCCAGCGTGGTTGCGATACTCGATAGCTCATTGTATTTTTCTGCCATACGCGAGCCGATCAAAATTGCTTGCGGCTGCATGGCGTTCAACGCTTCAAGATCAGGCTCAAATACCGTGCCGACTTCTTTAGGATCAGGATGTACTTTTGACTGTAAGTTATCTAAATATAGCCCACTTGGCATACCGTCAACCGCTACGTCAAGTGCCGCCAAATCTTGCATCAAGGTCATATCATAAACGACCAATGGTGATGGATTCATGGCCAAATCGACTTTACCTTTTACCGTATCAACTGCGATGGTCGCAACAGAAACGTTGTCATTTTCAGCTACATTCGAGGCCGCATCAGCCGTTTGGTTTTCAGCTTTGGTTTCTGTTATCTCATTATCACTTGAATCAGGCGAACTACAACCTGCTAAGCCAACACTAGCAATGAACGCGGTCATCATGGCGGTCAATAATGGACGTTTAACAAGGAGGCTTGCGGTACGATTAGAACATAAAGTAGTAGTCATAAATAACTCGGTATATCAAAGGTTTGGTTGGTATTGTTATAAGAATGCTAAAAAAACAGCAGAATAATGATAAAAAATAGCGGCTTTATAATTAAAGTTTTACGATCATTTGCTATTTTCACTATAAAAACAATTGCCATGATAAAGTAATTGAGACTTATTATCAATATTAACGATAATGGTTTTTATTAACTGACTTTTCATTCATTAAATTTTTAGTTTTAAACAACTTTGCTCAAGAACTTTGCTTAAGATAGGCAGTAAAAAAATGGAGAGATTAAAAATTTACTATTGATAATAGTTATCGTTTGCATTATTATCTACGCTATTCTATAACGGTTAAATGTTAGGGTGTTATGAGTTCAACGGATTTAGAGGCGCCACCACTTAGATTGATACTTATCGCTATTATTTTAGTGGTCGGGCTACACCTGCTTACCGCAATCGCTTTGGTGATCATCAAAGCGCCTATGCTTAAAGATGAGCCCATTAAAGAGACGCCGCCGCTTGAAATCCAAATGGTCACATTACCTACTCAACCCATCGAAAACGTGGTTACCGAGGTAGAGGAAGTGCCGCAAAGTAAAGCTGAATCTATACCAACGTCTAAACCCGAACCCAAGCCTGAACCAAAAACGCAACAAAAAATGAAAGCGGTTACGCCAGTAGATCCAGTGGTAAGAGAAGAAGAACCAATCGTTCAGAAAGAAAAACCTGTACAGACGCCGCCTATAAAAGAACCACCTGTAAAGAAAAAAATAGAAGACAAGCCACCAGTTATTGATAAGTCAGTCGCTGACGAACAGCGCCGTATAATAGCTGCGCAGGCAGAAAAGGCAGCGCAACAAGCGGAAAGACAAGCGCAAGCAAAAGCGCTGCAAGAAGCGCAGGCGCAAGCGGCTCGTGACGCTCAAGCGCAGGCAGACGCCAATGCCGCTAAAGAGGCGGCGCAAAAAGCAGCGCAGGCAAAGGCTGAAAGAGAAGCGGAAGCCGCTGCTCGAGCAAAAGCAGAGGCTGCGGCAAGTAATGAGCCTGTCAATTTTACCGCCAGTGCTGCGAACTGGGCATCGGCGCCAAACTTTAGCTTTCCTGACCGCGCCGCTCGCCGCGCCCGTTCGGGAGATACGCTCAACGTGGTGTTGGTATTAAGAGTCAATAAACAAGGCGGTATCGATAGCATACGTGTGGCCCAATCGTCAGGAAATCCGCTGTTAGATAAAGAAGCACAGCGCCAAGTGCGTTCAGGTAAATTCAAACCCTTTACCAAAAACGGCGCGCCAGTGGTCGGCAATGTCACCCTGCCAATTGCCTATGCGGTTCCTTAAATATAAAAGACTGGGTGTAGAAAAGCGCATTTATACAAGCAGATATAAAACAACCGACACATACAAAATATAGTGAAACACAGCGAAATATAGCAACGATGTACGAAAATAGTTATCAAAACTCGTACTGCTAACAATCATAAAATGACAAGTAACGACATCCCACATTAAGGAGTCTGATATGGACTTTACAACCTACTGGCAATATAGCGATATGGTGACCAGAACCTTATTCTTTTTGCTTCTTATTTTATCTATTGCCTCTTGGGTGACGGGTATCATTCGCATATTGCAAAGTCGCAAACTGGCAGCTAGCGTCGCCGATGATTTGAGTGCGCAGATTCATAGTAAGCAGGTCAGTTTGGTTGAAAGCGATGCCGCGTCTCGGCGTTTGGTGATTGAGCAGACGTTACTCAAGCATATCGGTCGCTATCGTTTTGCCAGTGAGCGCGGTTTGCCGATACTTGGTACGACAGCAGCAATCGCGCCGTTTATCGGTCTGTTTGGCACGGTGTGGGGTATTTTCCATGCGCTGCATAATATCGGTGTCAGTGGTCAAGCAGGATTAGGACAAGTCGCAGGACCTGTCGGTGAGGCCCTTATTATGACCGGTTTAGGGATTGCTGTTGCGATTCCGGCGGTGGTGTTTTATAACCTTGCGATACGTATCAATCGCCGCGTCATGTATCACGCCAATGATAGAGCGCATGATTTATTGGCACAATCTAGCGAGCTTGCTGCAGTGCAACAAGCGCCAATTCAAAAGCCAGCAGTCCAACGTGATACTACTAATCAAGTAACGCAGTTAACGAAGCACTCAAATGCAGATAAACAAGCTGAGCATTATCATAAATCCGCACCATCGCAGTTGTAGTGATGGTTCAGTAGAGATAATAAGCCAAAAAAGCACGAGCAGCAAAGACGACAATTAACGGTATTGAGAACAATTATGGCATTTCAATTGGGTGACGATGACAGTCAAAGCATGAATGAGATGAACCTTATTCCGCTTATCGATATCATGCTAGTATTGATGATTATCTTTTTATTGACAGCGACCGTACTGAATCCAACGGTGCCATTGGATTTACCGAAAACCAGTGCCGAGGTCAATGAAACACCGCCCGAGGCGATTCAAATTAGCATCGATAAAGATGCAGGTTTGTTTTGGGATGACAAGCCTATCAGTATAGAAGCATTAGAAGTGCGTCTGCAAGAACAGTCGGCGAATGGCAAGGATCCTTCTATCCAGCTGCGTGCCGATAAAGAAAGTAGGTATGATACCGTGGCGCAAGTGTTGGCGGCAGCCAGTCAAGCAGGATTAACGAAGGTGGCTTTTGTTAACGAATAAAGTTTAAACGACTGATTAATAAGTAGATGAGCAGTAAAAATAGTTTTTAAAACAATAAGCTAGCAAGATAAATAAGTAAGCTTAGTAATAAGAAAATAACCACGACAATAACAAGAATAATTAAAATAATAAACTTTCTCTCCCGCCTCGCTTGGGCAACCTTGCGAGGTTATCTTTTTTTAGCAACCGTTCCAAAAATCTTACTCA
>NZ_DJUD01000074.1:0-15333 GCF_002439405.1 Psychrobacter sp. UBA6291
AAGACAGTTTAAATAATCGACCTAGAAAGGTGCTAGGGTTTAGAACACCGCTTGAGGTAAAATCTAGCTTCGGGTGCGTTGCACTTCAATGTTGAATCTAAGAAGTTTAATCCTCACTAAGGATTACATCATCCTTTAGGGTCTCGTTCGGTTTTATTCACTTAGATTGCTGATCATTGATTTGCTTTAACATTCTGATGGTATTTATATCGTAATTACTTGCGTAGAACTGATCCAAAAGCTCGTTAAAAACTGAGCTATGCTTAAGAAACCGTAGAGATAAACTTGGTAAACTAAGCGTATTAATAGGCGTTTACCATGACTAAGAAATTAGGAACCTACAGCGACTAACTTAAAGCCGAAGCCGTCAAGAAGATAGCGGATAATAACGGTAATATCTCAGCGACTGCAAAGCAGCTTGAAATTGCGATACAAACGTTATCTAACTGGCAGAACAAAGCCAATCAAGGCAAGCTTGTCGGTACAGAATAATATGATCCTAATATTATGACTGCTCTTCAAGAAATAAACCAACTCAAGCGACAACTTAAAGTTGCCGAAGAGGAACGATAGATCCTAAATGAGGAGGGATAAAGCGAAGCACTGCTTTGGCCCGACGCAAGATGAGAGCTATGCTCGAATGAGGCCACGGCGTACTTTGCAAAGCACAGTTAGTCAGGTAAGCCTTTATCAAAGATAACCAGCACTTCTTTAGCATCACCACTATGTGCCGCGTGCTAAGTGTTAAGCCATCAAGCTATTACGACTGGATAAATTGTGATATCAGTGACCCAGATACATCGTAAGCATTGTGAGCGACTGCATGCAAAGCTAATAGAGCAAGGCCATGACATTAGCTTGTACATGGTCAGGCGTACTAAAGAATAACATGGCATCAAATGCCGTCGCCACAAACGTTTTAAAGTCACCATGGACTCGAACCATAATAAAATGGTTTACCCAAACGTGTTGGATCAGCAGTTTGATGCTAATCGTCCTAATGAGTCTTGGGGTTTCTATTTATAAAATTTTTTTATTTCAAATCACTATCTTTTTTTATTTAGACCTAACATTTTCAATAGCACTCATTAATCTACGATTCGTTTCAAAGGTATCAATGAACATTATAGAGTGGCTAGAATCTAAGGAATCGACAGTTTGCTTTAGTTCTGCACTCATATCCACTACATCCCAAAAAGGATGAACAATAACAAATGCTTCAGAGCTAGGCCCACTGGAGTTATGCAACACAACCGGAAGGTTTAATGGACCTACACTGATAATATCTCGTTTATACGGATCTAGGCGTTTGATATCATGTGCAGCAATTTTAGCAAGCTCAGGCCAATCTTTAAGCTCAGAATACTTCGTGAAATCTCCATCTAAACCCACTCGATGTGTAGGATCAAATAAACATCTTAAAAAACTGAGTCCTAATCGCCAATCTAGTAGACCATGGTATCCCCTATTACCATAGCGTTGAATGCAACGATAGCAAGAGCGATGACATTCCTCACGATGCTTACTTTCAAAAAAACTGCCAACCATAGGGTCTGATAAATCATTTAACATTGAGTCTATAAGTTCTACAACTAGAGGTGATTTTCCCTCTATATTTTTTGTTAATCTTTGACAGAAACCAGCGCCATTTACCAATGTATCAGCTATCTGCAAGATGGGCCTCTCTTCACGAAGCCTAGGCTCAAGAGGTTCGAACTCATCTGGTGATATATCTAAAGCTAGAGAAGCCCTCTGAACTATAAGCTGTGTCGCACTAATAGCCGCAGCCCTTAAGCTTGTCCCTGAGCGTTCTAATTGAGGTCCCAGTCTATCCATAGATAAACCATCCGCGATTGACAACATGCTAAGGTTTAGAGCATCTGTGCGCTTTTTTGAAAATAGCTTTACTTTTTGTACTTCAGGTAATTCTGGTTGTACCTGCCAAAGCTTTGAATATTTTTGAGCTTTATCTAATAATATCGCTTGATTTGGAACCTTATCAATATTTAATTTAGAATTTCCTTGGCAATATACCTTATTCTGAATTCTGTGAACCATCTCGTAGCTTTTAGAGTTTCCATCTACATCTAAAACCCCTCTATTTCTTCTGATAATATAAGCTTCTTTACCAGTTGCAAGTGATAAGTTTGTTCCTACAACTTTTTCCATCTGCATAGGTGCAATAATCGCTCCAGTTTCCCGTCTTATCATAGGATGAGGAGGTTCAGTGCCGTCAGACACTCGCGGTCGAAAATCAGTTCTAAATGCACTGGGTGAATAGTAGATACTAAAAGCTTCTTGGGGTATCTGTTGTTTACAATCGTCACATTTGATTCCATTATCACTTTGGGCAAGTAGCTTTAGTGCACCACACGTAGGGCAGTCAGCAATGCTCACTTTATCATTCCACCACTCTGCTTTAGGCTCAGGAATGAGTTTAGCACCACCACGCCTTAGCTGGACAAAACCTAATTGATCAGTAAAGCCGATACTTTCATGAATTTGTTTATCTCGAATCACCACTTGTCCTGGAGAAAACTCATAAATAGCGATATCAATTTCGCGATCGACAGAATCCCATTCAGACTCATTTTCACCAACTGACTCTAAATTCAAATATAGATTTCTTACTCTGGTCGGCATGCCAAACATTGGTAACAATCCGTTCTCAGCTAAGAATTGAGCCAGTCCCATTTCACGATTGCTACCTTCTTTTTCTAAGACATTGATCTCATCGATCAGTTTATCAGTTGTTAAGTAAGTTAAAAGATCTTGCTCTCGATTTACTACCCCCTGACCTAGAGTATTAGCTAGTTTTTCAGCGATTGGCTGGGTCTCTCTAAGTGCAATTGTTAAGCGTTGCTTCCAGCCTTTGACTTCGTCGTAGTAGTCAGTCGTTAGGATAAACTCTCCATGTATATCAGATTTCATATTATCACCTGGATAATTGCTATCATCTTCCCCCCTTAATAGTTTGAAAGCTTCTGTAAGCCAAACTTTTCTCAATAAACGCAAGCTAATATCTATGTGCTCTACTGTTAAGAAAGGCGGTGGTGGAGCATCTCCTGTGATTGCTTCAGGATGGCGAAAATAGTGCATATCATGACTACGACCTCGGCACAATGTCATTGCCAGAGAAAATGCTTGTCTACGTCGTCCAGCACGTCCTACACGCTGTTGATAATTAAAACGTTGAGGCGGCATGTTAGCTTGGTATACAGCTTGTAATGCACCGATATCAATACCAACTTCCATTGTTGTAGTAACTGAAAGCAAATCAATTTCTTGAGCTTTCTCTTTGATTGGATTGCTGTTATCATCAATCGAAATACCCCGAAAGCGCCGTAATCGCTCTGCGGGCGATCTTGTTTGTCCTGTCAACTCCTCGCAACGCAATCTAAATACAGACTGATCATCTGCAAAGGCTTTATCTAATCTTTTAGATATGTAGTTGCGTTCCCTAAGCTGCTGTGATTTGAGATTAGGTTCAGTAGGCAAGTGTTGGTGACAACGCGTACATATACCTGTACCACGATGTAAATGAGCTCTATTACAGGTAGTACATTCATAAACTGGATCTTCAGGTTTAGCAAGTTGAATAAATAAACTTTCGATTCGTATAATGCCACCTCGATGATTAAGCTTTTCCATTTCTTTTAAAATATCAGTCATTTTATCTTCACTGATGCCAGAGGCTTGTAGAAAATGCTTCACTCTTCTACTACTTATAGAGTAACCGCTCACCCACTCTTTAATTGAGTCCTGCTTCACCCATTTGTTGGCTAATACACGATAATTATCTGCAAAAACCCTTAAAATCGCATTAAGCTCATCTGAGTTCTGTTGATGTTGAGCTTCAAAACAAGCGTAACCAATTCCTGTTTCTTCCAAAGCAAAATAGTTACGCGCAAAAATAACATCTTCAATCAAAGTTTGTTGTGCTTTCGCCACTGCATTTTTTGCATCTGTAGTTTTCGTACCGTCAATCTTGTCATCCCAATAGATTGTTCCGTCCTGCTTCTCTTCAAAATAACTAAACCACTCATTGTGATTAATTTTTTCTACGCCGGTGTCATCTGTAGGGTGCACACCTATAGCAGTCATCCCCGCAAGCAGTGGCTGAGCCTTAAAACCTGTCTCGATAATACCTTTTTCATTTGTCTCTAAAATTGCTGCTAATGGGATACGATCAGGACTTAACTGATTTCTTTTAATTTTCTTTATTTTGTTATCAATTTCATCTGCTAAATCATAGTCCCCTTTTTTTTCTGCTTCTTCTCGCCTGGCTTTTAGAGTTTCGACATCCTCAACCAGTGCACTATTGATTAGTGCATCCACCAGAATCCTACGACGAGTGTCATTATGGTGATGACGTTCAATATCAATGGCTGTTTTAGCTGCATCTTGACGACTATCAGAAAATGCAATCACTTTAGGACTATTACCAGCTTGTTTAAGCAGTTCAAGAACTTCAGTAGCCAGCAATTGCGATGTTTTAGCAAAACCAGTACGAAAACTACGAATAGGTGATTTACGATATTGCTCACTACGGCGTGAATAATCAGCCCCACACGCAGGGCAGCAGTTTGGTGCTGCAGTCTTCTTACGTTGTTTATCTTTATCAGATACATTAATCATGTCGAAGAGTTGTCCTGAGATAAAATTCGCAGGGTTAGTTGGACTAGTTGAACGTAACTGACCATTGTATGGATCTAACGACATAGGAGCCCACGATTCTTTGTCATTATCACCTCGTTTGGCTGATTCTCTAGATGGCCAAAATAGAACAAACTCCTCGTGACTTAGGTCTTCAATACCCGAACCAACGCCAAACTCTGGAAGTTTTTCAAGGTCCTGCGTTTGAGGGAGAATTTCAATTGGCGATCTTGAGTTATTACGAGAAGCTTTTCCACGTAGCCCTCCAATAAACTCTGTATTACATCCCTCACATAAAAATAATTCAAATAGCCGCTGGTTACCTTTAGAAGTCTGGATATGACTAGTACCACTCTCAACCGACAACCCTTCATAAGCAAGCTGACCTTGTTGCATCATGGGTGCGGCAAATAAACCCTCCAAGCTTCTTAAAAACAGGTGCTCCCTAAAGGAGATTGCCTCTGACCCCTCTATATCTCCTAACCCTCTTATGATCATTAAACCACGTAAAGCTTTATGTTCTCGACTTTCACCAAAAATCCTTTCTGCTAACGTTGATATTGAGCGAGCTTTGGTTTTCCCCTCTTCATCTGTACAACTTGTTGCCAGTCTAGCAGCAACTTCATTCACCATGTCACTGGTTGCGTGAGATTGAGACAATCCTAAGGCTATTTTGCAAGCATCTAGTAGTTTCTCTAATTGCTGATCTCTGTCTAATTTATTCGTTAGCTGACCTAGATAGCGGCCATCTGGTGTTAGATAGTCTACCACTGCTATAAACGGTCTAGTATCTATACATTGTTGAGTAATGGGTTTAGGTATATCAGTATTGCCTGAAACAACAGCTTCTGCCCAGTCCTCAGGCTTTTTAGCTCCTTTACTATGACTATCTACATAAGTTCCAAACGGTCCAAAGAAGTCATAAAGATACCCCAAGCTTTGATCACCTTCAGTACCATCCAAGGGTAAAGAAGCACTAGACGCTAATATACGCAGCTTATGGCGATACTCTGTACGATCCAACCCCAGTCGGTTAATTAAAGTACGAATGAGAGCGGCCATTTCGGTTCCTGTTGAACCGCGTATTAAATGCAACTCATCCAAAACCAAGAAGAAGTAAGCTTTAGGATCCGTTTCAAGCCATTGTTTAGTCTTATCGAAGATTTGAGCATCAACCTCCCTAGAAAGCATTGCATTCAACATTGAAATATTAGTAATCAGTAAATCCGGTGGCGTTTCTTGCATGTCCCATCGTGTAACAAGTTCTGACCCCGTAAGAGATGGAAATAAATAACGTGTTGTATCAGTCTCAGGATTACTCCTATCATACGCCAATGCCTTTTCTTGATCATTCGCTAATGTCATCAACGTGGTCTTAGTGCGTTTTACACGGCGCTTAGTAGCTGTTTTTTCTTTTTCATCATCTCGTCGTCTTGGATGATTCAAATAACCAGGAACAGGGCTTGCACTGGTATAACGGCCAAAGAATATCCGATTACCATTGGCTCTTTTATCTAATACTTCTATAGCCTCTGGCGAGTCTAACATAGTGCGTAAGCGCACCATTTGATCTTCTACTAGTGCATTCATTGGATACAAAATTAATGCACGCACTGCTTGTGGTCGATTACTGTCTTCACCTTTTCGGTGGTACTCAAACCTACTTCCTTCACGCCACCATTGGTGTTGCAAATAATCTGCTGGTGGCGGTCCCCATTGCGTCGCTTCTGCCATCAATTCTGCCAAAATAGGCAATAAAAATGACTCTGTCTTGCCTGAACCTGTACCAGATGCAACAATACCAGGATGCCCACTCTTTAAACCGCGTTGCAGCATTTGCACTTGATGAACATAAGGTGAAAATACACTCTGTCGTGATAACTCGCCTGTGGCTGGTTTGCCAGGGAACAACCCAGAAAACATCATTTCAATGATAGCTCGGCGTTGCTCACGATTAAATTTCTTTAATGGGTTATCCTGACACTCATCATCTAAACAATCTTCCAATCGAATATTTGTTGATTGATAGCGTAAAATAGGCTCAATAAAAGGTTCTGGCATTAAATTGCCTGATTGTCGTAACAAGCGCTGCCTTTCTTGACTTAAATCTTCACGGCGTAATCGATAAACTGTATCTAAATAAGAAAGATAAAGCTCTAAAATGTCGTTGTAAGCACCTATTGGATCTAGCATATTACCCTCTTATTTATCTAATAACTCTTTCAGCCATAGTTGACCTTTTTCAAGTATCTCAGAGTAGTTCTCGCTAGCTACAGATACCTTTTGATAAGCAAGCTGTGTACATCTTTCTTGAGCAATTGAAAGCCGTTGTAATAACCTTTTGTCATACTCAACTTGATTATCAAATTTAAGTGGCGTACTAAATCTTGTTAATTCTGGCCACAGACGCTCTTGATCAATGAAATTATCATCAATAGTCGCCATAACAAGTAAATTACTTGGTCTTTCAGAGCTATATAAGACACTTATTAGACTTGGCAACCATAAATCTATGGCCGTCCGTTGTAAGCCATCAAGCCAAACTAAATGATATTGATTTGGGTTCGCTACTGCCGTTGACCACGCTCTCGCAAAACCAGTCTTAGTTCCTTGGTTTGGTTGCATCCATAAGTCATCTAAATTTAAGATATTTGGACCTAAACTCTCTCGAAAAATCACTCCACCCGTAACAATTTCTGCGTATTTAGGTATGAGAATTTCTGCTGAAATTGATGGTAAAAGAACAAAATCACCTGAGCGTAAAGCACTATCAAATAAATTAAGCTCTAATTGTGATATAGCTGCTTTCTCTTCAAATGCTTGAATTTTGGCATGAAACTCTGAATTATCGATATATGGAATATCATCTCTTCCTGATCCTCTCGACCATGGTGGTGTAGTAGAATCTATAGGCTTAATCAGCCTTCCTTGATCATGCAGAGCAATTTTTAGACGTTCTACAAGGGATACATTTTCTTGATTATCTAATTCTTTAATATCACCAAGTGTTTGATTAAGATGGCCAATTTCTACTAGTAACTGTTGATTCAAGCTTGAAATCTTTTGCTGTAACTCATCTTGAACGACTTTTTTATTTTCTAATATGCCTTGTTTTTCCTGGATATTTTGTTTCAAGCTCTCTTGTTGTGATAACAAGTCTGTTAGCTCTGACCTAATCTCTTGTTCAATAATAGGTCGTATCTTTTGATGATAGGCACTACTTGCTGCTTGTTGTGCTATCTCCAGCTTCTGCTGAAAAGGTTGCATGTTTGATAGAGTATCGACTACTTGTTCTGGCTCTATTAAAGACCTAGCAACCCTTTGCTTATATCCTTCTAACCATTCATGTGTATCAGTCCAATTTTGTTGTTTTGTAATGTTGAGTGCACGATCTAATAGACTAACTAAATCCGCCCGTTGCTTTTTAGTAGTAGCTTTTAGATATTCATCATAATTTTTTAGCTTGTCCAATAAGTCATTTAATATATCGACGTCTAGCTTCCACGTTATTTCGCGAATGAAATCGCCAACAGTCACATCAGGGACCTCTATAAACTGTCCTTCAAAAGTCTCTCCATCAAAGATGGAACTGTCAAAAGAATAAACTTCCACGTCTCTTGTTTTAGCTACATAACGACCATTACGAGGATGGGACATGACTTCGACAATGGCACATTCTGTGTCAGATAATGCAACGATAACTTCATTTGGTTCTGCATCGATAGCATCAATACTTCCCAAACCAAACTCTACTAACTTATAGCGTATTTGTTCTGTACTCATATGTCTATAATCAATAACGACTGTGGGCTTCTTCCGTTCCTCAATAATATAATGATCATGCTCTTTATCGGATGAATAATTGTTATCATCACTTATTCTTGGATTTAATTTAACAGTAAAAATAAGAAATTGTTTTTCAGCTACGCCATACAATGAAGGAGCAAAAACTCTACCGACAGGCGCTAAATCACTAGTCAAGGTTTGTTTTTTCCATTTACCATCAATTGCTTTTGCAATACCACTGATTCGTGTGTGAGGTCGAGGTGTATAATCAACCTCACCAAAATACCATTGTTCTGACACTTGTTTTTCCTCTTTTTAAATGTAGCTTATTCGGCTACCGCGACTACGTTGCTTTGCAATTTCCAGAATAAGTTTCTTTGGTTTAACTTTATTGTTACCTTGAATAGCGTAGCCAAATATAGCTTGCAATGTGCTTAATTGCTCCTCACCCACACCATATTGATACTGCGAACATTTTGATATAAGAGCAGGACCAGATTGCAGGGCAGTTAATTGTCGTAACCATCTAGCAACTGGCAACGGTAAGTGGCCATTTAAGCTCTGTCGTTTTAATATTCCATTATCGTATATAAAAACCGGTTTTTTAATTTTCCTTGCATACTCCAAAATTGCAATATTGCGTTGCGTCGTAACAAATCCCTGATCTTCATCAATAGCGTATACGTCCCTATCATCATCACGTGTAAACCTTCTCAACATTTTAGCGTTAGATATATTGTGGTTTAATGGAATAAACAATCCTGGCTCAGCTTTCCAAATGCTGGATAATTGACGTCCCATAACGGTTCTATTTTCTACAGGCCAACATTTTGGAGCTGTTTTTGCGACAATGTTTTTACCAATTTCAATATTCCACTGAAGTTCTTCGGCTAGCTTCTTAATTTTGTCACCATGCAAACTTATAACAGGGACTGCCCACTCCAACTGAGCATTAATATATATTTCAACACCCTGTCTTATAGCTTCAACTTTGAGTATTTCTAGTTCTTTATGAGCGATAGCACCCTCAACGATTGCGGTTAAACTACCTGTTAATACAATCTTTGGGGCTTGCACACGCCAAACGCGTCCCCGCCAACGCCCACTAAGATCTTGCTCTAGCCACCCTGCTTCCTCCAAAGAGCGTAGCACATCCCAGACCATGTATTTAAATTCAGGTTCTTGAGGTAAAACTGTCTGTAAGATAGCAATAATCTCTGATTCTGATCGAGGGGATTGTGCACGAGCATATAATGCTTCTAATGCATCGCACAGGCGATTAGGGAATACACCTATTGACATTACATTTTGGGTTTCAAAAATCGGTGTACCTAACTGATAATTAAGTTCTACCGACGCTTCAAACCCATTTTTCCTTTGTGGCCATGAGTCATTGAGTGGTGCATTATTAAAAAATTGGATTCTTTTTAATGTAAGTTCATCATACCCATCAATTTGTCTTAAGTTCCATTCTTTATCAATCAAGTCATCATCAATGATCGTAACGATATTATCCTCAATTTGAACCTTTAATGCTGGGTTTGTACTAAATTTACTACTAGGTTCAATTTTAATAATGGGTAAGTATCCTGAACGTGCCAGCCACTTATTACGTCCTAGTGGTATCCCTCCTTCAAACTTCAATCCCTTTTCTGATATATTTTGCCCCGCTACCCCTTGACCATAGGTTATCTCTAAGGCCTTTTGTAATGGCATATTTTCAGAATAACACCACCTTTCGGCAATGCTACAAGGATGTTGAAACCGCTCAATGATTTCAGGGCGATTGGCTAGAATAATAGCTGTATCTTCTGCTTGAGGCTTTCTATCCTCTTGTGTCCATAGACCACCATGACGCTCAAATAGAACAATACAGCCGTTATCTAATAAAGCTTTAATTTGTTTTGGTATCCGAGGCATTTCTAAGAATTGTAAAAAACCCCCTTGCCAAAAAGGCACTTCTAAATCTTGACGTCGATTTCCTTTTGCTAAAACTACTTCTTCTAACTCATCACCATCCCATCCACCAAATCTGACCGACACCGACCATAACAAAGTATGTTTTTTGGGATTCTCTCGATTAATCTCAGATAAAATACTAAGTATTAACTGCCAAAAGTGATGGTTCTCTATGGCTTGAATGCTTTCATAGCGTTTTTTTAGGTCAGATAATTCTTGTTGCATCAATACTGGTAATTCACCATAATAATCTTCATCTAGCTCGACCAATAAAGATATTGAACTTTCGAACGCTCTATAGCTTAGTTTTTTTAAAACATTTTTTAGTTGCTTTCGATCATCGCGAGAGGGGTAAGCTAACTTTACGGCATAGCCAATAACCGTCATATTCCCTATATCTTTAGGCAAAATAATTTTTCTATAACTCTTACCTTGCTGGACTTGATTACCTATCCATCTTGATAAAGCCAACCATAAACTATTAATTCCGCTTACACCTTGCTCGGCACCTTGGTCATCATCTAGCAAAGCTCCTAGTCGCTCTCGATATTGATTACTATCTCCCGCATTAGTAGTGGTAGCAGCCACAAAGCAAGATAATATCAAAAAATGAAAATTACTATAGGCTTTTGCTCCTTGAATCTCATCTACTTTAGTTGATAGAAAATCTCTTACTAATTTCCTAGTAAAAATTGACATGAATGCATTTTGAATATCCTCATCGGAGTATCCATTCATACCTATCGCATCTGCTAAGCCTGCTGGAGTAACGTCCAAATTAGTTAAGTCTGAATTGCCATATGGACCTTCTGTACTTAAATAATGTTGCTGTAGAGAAGTAATCCATTCTTTCTTTGTCAAACTAGCAAGAGTCGTTTGCATTGCTATGGTCACAGTGACTTATCCTTACATACTATTTAATAAATTCGCAACGTTCACTTCAATACTACCGTACTTCGACTTTCGTTTATACAAGGTTATGAGCTATGCTGAAGAAACCGTAGAGATAAACTTGGTAAACTAACGACTCGATAAGGAGTTTACAATGACCAAGAAAATTCAGAGCTACACTACAGTACGGAATTCAAAGTAGAAGCTGTCAAAAAGATATCAGATAATAACGGTAACTTGAGGGCGACTGATCGGCAATCGGCAGGTAGGAATAGCCGTGCAATTGGGAGAACAAAGCTAATGAAGTCAAGCTTACGGGCACTAAGCCGTAGGATCCCGCACTCATGGCCATTATAGAAGAGAATAAACGTCTTGAACGCAAGCTCAGCGCAAGACGAGCAATACATTCTAGATGAGGAAGGATAAAGCGAAGCACTGCTTCTTCCCAAAGCAAGATGAGAGCTATGCTCGAAGTCACGGCGTACTTTGCCAAGCACATATCATGAAATACGCCTTTATTGGTTCAAGAAAACACGACTGTATAGCACGATTGGTTATGTGTTACTTTTTGAGTTTAAAAAACGATATTATGATAATTTAATCCTGTTAGGTAGTGGTGGCAGTATTGCAAAAAACTATGAAATACAAAAGCGGTCGCAGTGAGCGCTCATAAAACAAGAGATGTATAAAATGAAAAAGTTGATGTTAGGGTTGGTTGCTATAATGATTTCGTTTGGGGCTAATGCCGAAAAATGGGACTACTCATCAGGTGATGATGATTTTGGCAGAAGTTTTGTGGCTGCGTCCATTGCTTCGGACAAGGACGGTTTTAGCATCGTTATCTCTAATATAATTGGATCAGGCTATGAGGTGTCTATTGGCATCCCTGATGAATACACTGCATCAGATTGTAGCCTCACTAAGTGCGAGATAACGCTATCAGCCAAGGATAAAAAATCTAAAACATTTTCGACAGAGATAGATGGGTTTGGCAATGGGTGGGTTGTAGAAGAACAACAAAAGGCATTCCTTGCTTATTTTGAAGGTAACAAAGCAGTTAGGTTGAAAGTGCCTGTTAATAAGATCTCAAAGACGGTCACTTTTACTCAAGAAAAGCGCCTAAGCTCTACAGATTTAGAAGCCAAAGGCAAAAAACGCAAGTAACCTAATGCTTATTGTGGGGGTATAACCTAGCCCTTTATTCAGGGAAATAAAGCTAGGTGATGCTTTAATAAAAACTCAATGATACTTGTAGCCTTCAATGGGTGTTGATAATCCTCTGATTAGAACTGTAGATTCAATCATATAACGGATTCTGTATTAGCTAGGCGCATACCACCCCCAGCGGAAATAATTATTTTACCCTTCAAACCTATTAATAGACCACTCAAAATAGACTGATATAATGGAACTACTTATACCAAACTGCTAAGCTCCTCATATTTACTAAGGCTAATTATGACCACATACATACTAGACACCGAAACCACAGGGCTGAGTGAGCCACACATGACTGAAGCCGCCTACTCTATTGTTGATATCATTAATGGTAAGGTAAATGTGTTGCAGGAGCCGAGAGCGAAGCGCTTCAACCCTCTAAAAGAAATCAGCTTGGGCTCTATGGCGATATCACATATCTGTGATGAGGATGTTTCAGATGAACCACCTCATACAGACTTCAAATTACCTAGCAGTGTAGAGTACTTGATTGGTCACAATATTGATTTTGATATGGCGGTTCTTAGAAATGCGGGTGTGACCCATACACCTAAGTTGATTTGCACCAATGCCATGGCTAACTGTCTTCTTCCTACGCTAGAAAGCCATAAACTAGTATCCCTCCTCTATCACTTTCACCGTGATATAGCCCGTGCTCAAGCAAGAGATGCTCATGCTGCCATTGCTGATATTTACTTCACTGAGCTAGTGCTTGGTAGTTTGATCGATTTGGCGAATAGCCAAGGTCATGAGATACGTGATGTGGAGAGCTTATATGAATTTAGTGAAATAGCGCGTATACCGACTCATTTAAGTTTTGGTAAACATAAGGGTGAGGCTATTGCAGATTTAGCGACTCATTCGGATGGTGCTGGATATTTGAAATGGCTATTGAAACAAGATACGGTTGATCCTTATTTGGCTGAAGCTTGTAAGAATGCTCTAGAGTAGTGTGCGTAAATATAAGTAGCACCAAGCTAGCGCTTTTATTATTCGCTTATTTTGCCTGTTGTATTCCCTTATACAATTGACGCCGACGCTCTTGTGCAGCGTTATAGCGATGAGCTTTCGCCAGCTCGGTCTCTTCATGATTCTGGATTAGATCAGACGGCATCATCAGCGCCTCATCCATATTGATCGTATCGACATACATAGCATTACCTGTGAGAATTGAGCGCAATACTTTATTGGCATTAGTTTCATGAAGACTTTCAATCACAGCAATGCATCTATCAACATCTGCTAACTTTAGCTTAATCATCATTTGGGCATCGTAATAAGACTTAGAGTGGCCATTACTTGCTGCCAAACACCATAGAGCCACTAATATTTCAGGGCTAGCGACAGGTACATCAGCCACACTAAATATCTCTTTAGGTATGGGCTGACTCAATGTAAGACCTTTATGGGCGCTTTGGAATGAAAGTTCGAGAGGATATTTTTTAGTCTCATCACTTTCATCTTTGACAGCAATGATGAGCTGTTGGTAGGCATTCCATATAAAATCAATCTCATATTCTTTAAGAACGCTTTCAAGTTTATAGCAGTCACTTTCAGAGACCATGAAATTAATATTAGTGGTCGCACGAGAAGGTGCGTACTCTGAGTATGCCACTGTGCCGATAATCACATACTCAATGTTTTCTTCTGACAGAACATGGATGAGCTGTTTAAATAAACTTTGGAATTTATTCATTCGGCCATCTGATTCAAACAAACTTAAAAGTTCCATTGACTCACTCATATCTACCCGCCAAGTTTTATGTCAGTTATCGTCAGTTGTTACTCATTATTTTACAGAACTTCTAATAGGATTGTTTTCTCGTTTGATCATCACATTAAACCATGCATCTTTACAGTCGACTCTTTTATCAGACGATAACCAGATATCGTATTCAATCACTTGCGGTATGTTAGCAACAATGGTTTTCCAACGTAATTCATCCATATCACAAAAGAAGCGCTCCTCATCTACTCGCTCCCCTTCTCCATGTTTAAATGACAAGTACATTACCCCATCATCAGTCAAGGTTTCTAACAATGACTCTATAATGCAAGGTAGCTCGAGAAAAGGTACGTGTAGCAATGAGGCGCAAGCCCAAATGCCAGTAAACTTATTTTCCCAAGCCTGATTTTTAATACTGCTAAAATCTAAGTGAACCCAACTAATTCTGCTCGACATATGGTGCTTCTGAGCCCACTGAATTAATTCGGCGCTGGCATCTATCGCTGTTACCTCATAACCTTGTTTGGCAAAGTAATTTGCATCCCTACCTGAGCCACAGCCGACATCTAAAACAGACTGCGTATCTCTTTGAGGGAGCTGACTAATAAACAGCTCGTATAAATCATGCATATCTATGCTTACCGTTTGACAAGCAAACTCAACGGCATTTTCATCATAATAGTTAAGGGTGCTTTTAGAGGCTCGTTTGGTCATAAAGTGGCATATCTATTTATCAGGCTCTAAGCTGTGGCAGGGCATCAGGATTAATTGGCCGCAACTTTATACTTGGTTGTGGTGACCAGACTAAATCCTCATGTTCCACCGCTATTTGATAAGCCCACTGGCTAATCGTCTCTGATCGTTGCTGATTGGTTATAAAGCCTATGGTTTTTGCTTGCTGTTCAATCGTATGACCGTGTTGTTGATTGCGCTCTAGCCACTTCTCATAGAACAGCTCTTCAGCAAGATAATCCCGTTTGCTGTTGTTACAGCGATGATCAGTAAGTACGAAGTTGTGAGTGGTATCAATCGGATATTTCGACCAAGGAATAAAGTGATCGACTTCAATATTATTTTTGGTGGTGTATCAAAAAGTA
>NZ_DJUD01000066.1:0-6577 GCF_002439405.1 Psychrobacter sp. UBA6291
AATGTTCAACACGCCCTAATACTTCGAAAAAAGAACAAGTACTGCCAGATCTGGTATTTGAATCTCTCTCGAAAATGGCTTCCTTTATCATAGTGGACTTTTTAAACGCTACAGGAGCTTCAGCAAAGATATCAGATCCTAACTCCTTAGAAAGATTTAATACAAGCAACCACGTTTCATGGGCAAACGAAGAAGGAGTAACCCACGAAATTTTAAATGCTTATATTGCTATGAGATTAGGAACTAAAGGCTATCCTTCAAGTTTCATTACAAACATAATTGAACCCTATGATTGGATGCTCAAAAAAGACTCTAGTGTTACGAGTGGACGAACTTTACGTAAAGAATTGAAAAAACGTGGTTACAAGTTAGATAATCTTAGAGAATACTTTAACCTCGTAGCGTATGCATGCGCATATGTAGTAGGCCAGTATACAGGTATGAGACCATCTGAACTATCAGAAATAAGAGTTCAAGATTGTTCGTGCTTAGTTCAAGATGATGGCGTTTGGCTCATTGAAAGTACCGTCAAGAAACATAAAGATGAAATTAGTACAGGCTTGTTTGACGACAGATGGGTAGCTATACCGATTGTTAAAGATGCAATATTAGTAGCATCATATATTTCAAAAATTAAAGTTTCACCTTACTTAATTTCTAATGTAGATACTGTTAAACCAGGTAGCTCCCCTCAGTCGATGGCTAGTAAGGGTATTACATATCAAATGAATAATTTTATAGGCCAACTGTTAGGCAAAAACATTGCTAGTGAACTGAAGTTCAATCCCTACATGCTAAGACACACATTAACATATCAATTGTTTAAGGCTGAAGTTGGATTGCCTCTTATATCGTTTCAATTGAAACATTTTGTAGAGAGCATCTCTAAGTACACATCTACTGGCGCCACCTCGTCAGTTACGTTAGGCTACGGTGATATAGGTGAGATGCTGTCAAAAGACGGCAACCGAAAAGGTGATACGAAATCACTGCGCCGAGCAGCTGAATTAGATGCTATTAAAACTGCCCATAATCCAAATGGTACATATTATGGTGGTAAAGCGAGTGAGCATAAAAAAGGTCTGATCAAGACGTTTAGTGGATATATGGCTGAAGGATACACAGAGGATGAGATTTATGAGGCTATGGTAGATCAAGGGGTTGCCATGGTCTATATGGGACAAGGGCTTTGCTATGGTGGTAGAGCAGAAGAGTATGACTCAAGCCTACCATGTATTGGTTCACTGCGTTGTAACCCAGCTCGATGCAAACAAGCCGTTGTAACTACTAAGCATGCTCCTAAATGGCGTGAAGTTTACATGTTAAATAAAACCAACCTCAATAAACCAGAATATTCAGACAATCGAGAGCAAATTCTATCAGCAATGAACGAGGCCAAAATGGTATTGGAAAATCTTGGTGAGGCAATCGAACTATGAGTAATGAAGCTTATGATCAAAAAAATAATGACGACTATGAAGCAATAACTTCTGCTCTAAATATTGCCCTAATAGATCTTCAAAATAATAAAAAACTAAAACCCACTATAGCGCAACTTTCGAAGATGACTGGTATTCATCGAAATACTATTACAAACCGTGGTTGGCCTGTCCAAAAGCTAAATCAGATCAAAGATATCAGAAAAGCTGAAGAGAAATCGCGTAAAGAAAAAAAAGCTATAGATAACGCTGATGTTAAGAATGCGCTTGAAGCAAAAATGATTCAAGCACAAAATGAGGTTATCTACTGGTTTAATGAATATCAAGATATAAAAAGAGTCACTCAACACTCAGATAAACGGTTACAAAAAATGAGAGAGTCACGAGATTATTATAAAACACAATCTGATACAGATAAAAGGTCGTTATTAGAAGCTAGACAGGAGATTAAAAAACTGAGACAAATGTTAGCTTTAAAAGATGCAACACCGAACCAGCTGATGCACTAATCTATCGAAAACTACCTATGCTATAAAAAGTATAAACTTAATTTCCTTGTACTTAAAAGCTAGCAAGAGCTTAGCTAACAAATATATACCTTATAGCATAAATCACATATATTAATACTTTATGCCTAACAGAAATTTATCATCTTTCTTAACTTTTAATTTATATTTGTATCAAACTGAGAATGGATACGCGATAGACTCATGATACTGATACCCTTCCACTTCAAAATCGTCCAATGTTACCCATGTCTCAATATCTTCGAGAGACTTAATTTCAGGGTTAATGTGAAGTTTAGGGGCTGGATACGGTTCGCGTTTTAATTGCACATCACGCATTAACTCTAATTGGTCTTCATATATATGTGCATTTACAATCTTGTGATAAGCTTTTCCAGCCTCATGCCCCGTAATTTGAGCCATTAAAGCCAATAAAGTAAAAACCTGGACTTGATTGAAATTTTGACCTAATGGCACATCACAGGAACGTTGGGATGAAGTTAGATATAGCTTTCCTCCTAACAATGAAAACGTATGGGTATGCATACAAGGACGCAAACAACCCATATGAAACTCACCTGGATTATAGAAAGTTAGGATTTCACCTCGATCATCAATACCGTTCCGCAAGTTATCATAAATCTTACGAAGCTGGTCAAACTCCTCTCCTACTGAATTACGCCACCTGCGGCCCTGTACACCATATACTCGGCCCATATCATCCTCACCTTTACGATAAGGATTAGCTAACCAAGCTTCATTTTCATTGGCATTGGCACTCCATGTATTGCATCCAATAGCTCGAAACTGAGCTGCGCTATCATAACCACGTAGATACCCCAATAACTCTGCTATAGCCGTTTTCCAATAGCTTTTTCGAGTAGTCACTAAAGGAAACTCATTAGCGCCTACGTTGTATTCTAAATCAGCATTAATAACGGTTAAGCAACGCTTTCCAGTCCGTTCATTCTCGACCCATACACCCTCATCAACTATACGTTGACATAAATCTAGATACTGTTTCATTCAATAACCTTAGTTGGACTACAAACTTATCTCAAAAGGTGATTTTTGTTGAACTGCGTGGACAATACATTTTACCTTTTGATTTCATTGAGCATTATAAAGTTTCAAGGCTCAATTGTACAAACCTGTTCGTAACAACTAATTGTCTTAATAACTTATCAACAGGCTATGCCCCAATGGATCCAATGAAACCGAATCATTCTATCTAAAACCATTTACCATAATGCAGCTTTATGCGCAGAATGCGCGGTTCCCTAGTGAGGACTCGAATTTTTGGCTGTAGGCTAATGATGTCGGTATATTGAGTTATTTAGGTAGTCGCGGTATACTTCGTTGTGTACATGCAGTGAGCCTTTGGATCGTTATTTTTATTTACCGTAAGCGCTGCTATAGAAAAAGAAATGATAAGCACTCTCTCAGTTAGATCCTATAGTCGTCAAACTAAAGGGCATTCTCATAACTTTCACCAAATTGTTTTACCGCTTCGAGGCGTTATAAACATTGAGGTTGAAAATTATATTGGTAAAGTTACTCCACGGGAATGTGTTGTAGTCAAAGCATACGAAAAACATTATTTTAATGCTGAAGAAAATGCAAAGTTCATTGTTGTTGATACAGATTCTTTACCAGATCATATCCTTGATTCGGAAAAAATTGTCTTTTCAATCAGCTCGACATTAATATTATTTTTAGAGTTTGCTGAAAGTCAGTTAAAGAACCAAATTCATGCTGAAATTGAATCATTGATGTTTACTACTTTCTACAAACTTCTAGAAGAACAAAAATTATTCGTTCAATATGACCATAGAATTAGAGAAGTAGCGGACTATATTAATAACAACCTTTCTAATAACTTATCTATAGACGCTTTAGCAAATATTGCTTGTTTGAGTGCTACACAGTTTAAAAAGAACTTTAAGTCACAGACGGGTCAGACTGTAACTGAATACATTACAGAGCTGAGAATGCA
This sequence comes from Psychrobacter sp. UBA6291, assembly GCF_002439405.1. Taxonomy (NCBI): domain Bacteria; kingdom Pseudomonadati; phylum Pseudomonadota; class Gammaproteobacteria; order Moraxellales; family Moraxellaceae; genus Psychrobacter; species Psychrobacter sp. UBA6291. Next base: position 3,942 of record NZ_DJUD01000066.1, read on the forward strand.
AAAGGCTCAAGCTTTATTACTGCATACTGACTCACCCATTTCTATCATTGCTGAATTAGTTGGTTACGCTAATGTCAGTGCATTTAGTCGCCGTTTCTCAAAGTATTTCGGTATCCCACCTTCTAGAGTTTTCTAAGTAAAACGCGTCTGACCAATCAACAAAACCGTCCAATCTGCAAAATCCGATATTAATAGCTCTCTATAATAGTATTATTCAATATAACCTTGAGAGTACCTATTATGTTTCAGGTGAAATCCAGTTTGAGCGCTGTTGTATTTGTAGTTATTGCTAGCATTCTTTGGGGTACAACAGGTACTGTATCCGCTTTTACGCCTGATGTCAGTCCTTTAGCAACTGGTGCATTTGCAATGGGTATAGGTGGTGTACTGCTAGTAGTAAACGCTAGAAAACACATAATTAATGATAAAATAAAATTAACTTCTCAGCCCAAGGCCTTATTAATAGGAGCGACATGTGTTGCCATTTACCCATTAGCTTTTTATTCTTCTATGCGTCTAGCTGGTGTCGCTATTGGAACAGTTATCTCAATTGCTAGCGCTCCATTTTTTACAGTAATAATGGAGCGTCTAATCAGCAATAAAAGGATTAATAAAAAATGGGTAGTAAGTTTTCTATTTGGTGCCGTTGGTGTCAGCTTACTGACTATAGGAAAAACTAAAAATATTGACCTAGATATAGTGGCGAACCATCAAAAATGGGGAATATTACTGGGTTTGGTTGCAGGATTAACTTATGCCACGTACTCGTGGTCAGCACGGCAACTGATAGAGACAGGGGTGGACTCTAAATCTGCAATGGCAAGTATGTTTGGTCTCTCCGCAATAGTATTGTTACCTTCATTACTATTTACAGGCGATAATCTATTTTTAGATGCTAAACATATAACAGCTGCTCTATACATGGCAATTGCACCTATGTTTATAGGGTACTTGCTTTTTGGTCAAGCACTGAAAGCCATTGAGGCAAGCCAAGCCACGTTAATTACATTATTGGAGCCTATCGTAGCGACAATACTTGCGGTTATTGTTGTTGGAGAGATTTTTTCTCCTATTGGTTGGCTAGGTATGTTTCTAATGATTATTTGTCTTTTATTACAAATGGTTAAAGTTCCAGCTCCGAGGTATTTTAAGAGAAGTCATATTTTCTAAGAATTTTGAGTATGCCCTAACTTATAACGGCTGNNGAGACATTGCTATTATAGCCTCAGTTAGCATTGGTAAAGTGCTTAGCACCATAGGCTCATCTGTTTATAAGATTGCGCCTAAGAAGCGCTATTATGAACGCTTAGAGGTTGATGAGTTTTGGACTTACGTGTATCGCAAAAAGCGTAAAGTTTGGCTTATTTATGCTTATGACCGCGCTACCAATGAGATTGTCGCTTATGTCTGGGGCAAACGTGACCTGAAAACAGCTAAGAAGCTAAGAGCCCGTCTTAAACAACTGAAAGTCAGCTATGGCTCTATTAGCATGGATAACTGGGATAGCTTTATAACCGCATTCAAGCCTGACAAGAAACAAATCGGCAAGCAGCATACGGTAGGCATAGAAGGTAATAACTGTCGCCTTAGGCACCGATTGCGACGAGCCGTTCGAAAGACCTGCTGCTTCTCAAAGAAGTTTGATAACCACTTTAAGGTGTTTGATTTGGTATTCTTCTATGTCAATTATGGCTATGTCTGATGCCAGAATACTTTTTAGAACACCACCGTATTTTTTGAGGATGTCTATGTCATACTCTATTCACGATGAGCCGCACCTAAGTAACCGGAGTCAATGGCTCAGAGCAGCGGTACTTGGCGCCAATGATGGACTCATTTCTACCGCCAGTTTACTGGTTGGTGTTGCCGCCGCAAACGCGAGCAGCCAAACCTTATTACTGACAGGATTGGCGTCACTGACTGCAGGGGCTTTATCGATGGCGGCTGGTGAGTATATCTCTGTGTCCTCACAAGCAGATACTGAAAAGGCTGATTTAAAAAAAGAGCTTTACGAGCTGACGCATAATCCTGAGCGGGAGCTTGTCGAGCTGACAACAATTTATAAGCAGCGTGGACTTGATCAAGACTTAGCACACCAAGTTGCTGTCGCCTTAACTGAGCACGATGCACTTGAGGCTCATACTCGTGACGAGATAGGGCTAACTGAAATCAGTCAAGCAAAGCCCCTGCAAGCTTCCATTGCCTCCGCATTGGCCTTTACTACTGGTGCCATATTTCCTGTCATCGGCATCTTGGTGTTTCCAGCCCAGATCCTTGTTTGGTCATTGGCCGCGCTGACCATAGTCGGCTTAGTCCTACTTGGCATGGTATCGGCGCGCTTGGGCGGTGCACCCACTCTCCCTGCTGTCACTCGCGTCGTCGTGTGGGGTGTATTGGCCATGGTCGCAACATCACTTATTGGGCGATTACTTGGGGTGTAGCAGATTCAATTTAAAAGTATGACAGTTTTATTTTCAAATGACTAGAACGGTTTAGAGCCCAGTTTATTTTTAGCGCTCATTACTTTTTCGTAACGCATCCTAGAACGATACGTCTGTATCAGCGCGCGTTTGTAAGTAAAGACCTATTAAGGTATTCAAAAAGTGGTGGTGTGTCAGAAAGTATGCTGGAGTAAT
>NZ_DJUD01000039.1:0-30943 GCF_002439405.1 Psychrobacter sp. UBA6291
GAGCGCTTATCCCGAACTGGGGGTTACTTACTGTATAAGTTAAACAAAATCTATAAAAGCTTCTCCAATGAAGTTGTGTCTACTTTAAATTAAAGGTGAACAACTACCAGATTGTGAGGTGTAGAGGAGCGCTTACTCCCGCTTTTTTTACTACGCTAATTGAGGGTATATTGTTGATTAGTATTGAAAGAATATTATAGTATTTGATTAGGAAATAAAAAACCTCGCTAATTATAGCGAGGTTTTTCCATCATACAATAATGGATAAAAAATACTTATTTATTAAGGTTCATTTCCATCTCTTTATACTTCGCAGATACTGACGGTCTTGGACCACCAGTCATGATACTGACAGCAAAGATAGCGATGGTACTCAAGATAAAGCCTGGAACGATAGCGTATAACCAACTGTTTAGTGCCACTCCATTCATCTCAAAAGGACCATAGACCCACAGGATAACGGTCAATGCACCAACCACCATACCGGCGACCGCGCCATTGCGGTTCATGCCGCGCCATGTCAGACTGAAAATAACCAAAGGTCCAAATGCCGCACCAAACCCTGCCCAAGCATTAGAAACTAAGTTCAATACCGAGCTTTCTGGATTAGACGCCAGCAAAATAGCGACAACGGCCACCACAATAACTGAGATACGTCCGACCAATACTTGACGCGCTTCTGGAGCGTCTCTATCAAAGAAAAGCTTATATACGTCTTTGGTCAATGAGCTTGATACCACGAGTAGTTGTGATGATATGGTACTCATAATTGCGGCTAAAATGGCCGCTAATAAGAAACCTGAAACAAGTGGGTGGAACAAAAATTGCGTGAATACCAAAAAGATGGTTTCAGGGTCATCTAGCGTCATCGCCGTTTTTTGCACATAGGCGCGGCCCGCGATACCCGTAACACAAGCACCGATCAGGCTGATAATCATCCAGCTCATACCGATATTACGTGCTGTTGGCACATCTTTCACTGAACGAATCGCCATAAAACGTACGATAATATGCGGCTGACCAAAATAACCAAGGCCCCAAGCGAGTAAGGAGATAATACCTAAAGCTGTCATGCCACTTGTGATATCGAGCATGCTTGGATCGATGGCTCTGATAGCATTGGTCGTTGCGCTTACACCACCAAGGTCAGTCAAAGCAACGATAGGGACAATTACCATGGCAAAGAGCATGATAATACCTTGCACAAAGTCGGTCATTGATACTGCTAGGAAACCTCCAAATAGCGTATAAGCGACGACGACGCCAGCGGTCACCCACAGACCTGTACTGTAAGAGAGGTTGAGCGAGCTTTCAAAGAGCTTACCGCCACCGACCAAGCTTGCGGCGGTATAGACGGTAAAGAATAAGATAATTACCACGGCTGAGATAACCCGCAGTAAATGCGATTTGTCCTCAAAGCGGTTGGCAAAATAATCGGGTAGAGTGATGGCGTTGTCAGCGACTTCGGTATAAACGCGAAGACGCGGTGCCACGATGATATAGTTTAAAAAAGCACCCAAGGTCAAACCAATGGCAATCCAAGCGCTGACCACGCCGTCAGCGTACATCGCACCGGGCAACCCAAGGAGCAACCAACCCGACATATCCGATGCACCTGCTGATAAGGCGGTGACTGCAGGACCTAGGCTACGACCACCGAGCATATAGCCTTCAGTATCATTGGCTTGCTTAAAATAAGCATACACGCCAATCCCAATCATCACTAAGAAATAGGCGCCAAGTGATATCAGCACGCCACTAGAAACTCCGTTCATATAAACTGTCCTTAACCAACATAGTTGGCTGTCATTATTTTTAACGAGAAAAATTGAGTCTTACAAGACGCTGCTTAAAAACTCTATCTCAACGTATTTCAAGATAAAAAATCTAAAGACGAAAAAAGCCATTAAGTAGGACATAATGGCTTTTATTCAAAATCTGCTGTTAGTTTTATATGATTGGTGTGGTTATGGGTTGATACCTACAAAGTCGTGATGAAATGCAAACGGCAAACTTGTAACGCAATCTTATCTTCTCACTTGCATCAAATCATCCTTTATAAATATCAGCCGCTTATATAACCAATCATTTAAAACCATCAAACCTACTGCTTACTATCATATATTACTAGAAGTCTTCAATATATGATTATCAGTGAGTTTCAGGTAAAATTATGTTATTTAAACAACGTCAGATGTATTATAACGTATGAGTCACACAAATGCGAATGCGCCTATTTATCAAATAAATATCTTGATTAGCGAATAATATATAATCGCTTGCCAAAGCTTTAGTCAATTGGCGCAAGCAAATCTAGTAAAGCCGTTACGCTACTAGATTGGGTGAGTTTTGGATTAATGACCACGCCCAAATAACGCTGTAATTCGATATTATCGGCCATATCGATACGTTCCAAATCCTGACTGACCATAGTTTGCGGCAATACTGACCAACCAAGTCCGACAGAAACCAGCATGCGGATTGATTCTAAAGGATTAGTGCTCATAGTGGCATAAGGTTTTAAATTATGCTTGGCAAATTCCGCTAAGGTGATTTGGCTAGTAAAGGTATTGGCAGACGGTAAGATAGCAGGGTAGCGCGCCAATTGCTCGAGCGTCACATTGGACTTGGTCGCCAAAGGTGATAACGTGCCGGTCATAAAGTAAAGAGGATCTGACCACAAGGTATGATAGGTTAAGCGTTTATCATAGACGGGTGGCAAGGTTAAAAATGCGAGTGACAAATCGCCATCGAGCACGGCTTTATGAGCCGTTTCTGAATCGACAAAATGCACTTCTAACTGCACGGCAGGATAGGCTTGGATAAAATGCTTGAGCACAGGGGCTAGATGGTGCAAGCCAATATGGTGGCTGGTGCCGATAACGAGTTTGCCCGAGACAATATGCTGCGAATGCTGGAGATTGATTTTAAAGTTTTCATAATCTTCAAGCCAGCGTTTGGCATGAGGCAACATCTCACTGGCCGCTTGCGTCGGGACAATACCGCGTCCGACGGTATCAAATAGGGTGATGTTAAATTCGTCTTCTAAGTTTTTAATACGTTTACTGACCGCAGGCTGAGTGATAAACAGCTTTTCTGCGGCACCTGAAATGCTGCCTGTTTGCATAACCGTGACGAATGTCGTCAAATTTGTGGTATTCACACCGATGTCCTTAGCTAGTAGCGAGCTATAATTAAAAGTTGGCTGGCCTAATCAAAATGAATTAGAAATAAAAGTTTGTGACTATGTAAAAATCATCAATTATTATTATAGGATTAGCCTGCTATAATCACAAGACATCAAGACGTATTGTGACATATTTATTCTGTTAAGCGCATTTTTGACGGCGTATTACTTGTTTTACCAGGCGTTTAGCATCATAAATAGTCATTATTATAAAATATTTGCCTTTATAAAATATCTGGTTAATTAAATATTAGATGTAAACAGCAACTTAAAGTGCGCCAGCAAATAGATTAAGTCATACTTTCATTAATAAAGTAATAAGCCATTTAGTCATTAGTAAATAAAAGGATAGCAACATGGCCGGTCAAACGTTATATGACAAACTTTGGAATGCTCACGAAGTCACCAAGCGTGACGATGGTTCGAGCCTAATTTATATCGACCGCCATTTGCTGCACGAAGTGACAAGTCCGCAAGCCTTTGAAGGTTTAGAGCTTGCCAATCGGGAGCCGTGGCGTCTGTCGGCTAATATCGCAAGCCCGGACCACAACGTGCCAACAGTGACCAAAGAGCGCTTAGAGGGTGTGTCTGGTATTAAAGACAAAGTATCGCGTCTGCAAGTGCTGACCTTGGATGAAAACTGTAGCAAGTTTGATATTGCTGAATTTACCATTAATGATGCGCGTCAAGGTATCTTGCACGTAGTCGGTCCTGAACAAGGCTTGGTCTTGCCTGGTATGACGGTGGTTTGCGGTGATTCGCATACCGCTACCCATGGCGCTCTTGGCTGCTTAGCGCATGGTATCGGAACCTCAGAAGTTGAGCATGTACTAGCCACTCAGTGTTTGATTCAAAAGAAATCAAAAAACATGCAAATCCGAGTCACTGGTAAGCTTGGCGCTGGCGTGACCTCAAAAGATGTGGTACTTGCTATCATTGCCAAAATTGGCACCGCAGGCGGGACAGGGTACGCCATTGAGTTTGCAGGGCAAGTATTTGAAGACATGAGCATGGAAGGTCGTATGACCGTCTGTAATATGGCGATTGAAGCGGGTGCACGCGTCGGCATGGTTGCTGTCGATGATACGACGATTGAGTATGTCAAAGGTCGTCCTTATGCGCCAACCGAGGAGCAGTGGGAGCAAGCCGAAGCTTATTGGCGCACTCTGTATTCAGATGATGATGCGGTATTTGATAGCGTGATTGAGATTGATGGTAGCGAGATAGCGCCGCAAGTATCTTGGGGTACCTCACCTGAGATGGTCGTAGATATTACCCAGTCGGTGCCAACGCCTGACCAAGCAGTTGATGAAGCACAAGAAGAAGGCTGGTTACGCGCTTATACTTATATGGGTTTAGACGCTGGGCAAAAAATTACTGATATCCAGCTTGATCGTATTTTTATTGGTTCATGTACTAACTCACGTATCGAGGATTTACGTGATGCCGCAGCAGTGATTAAAGGCCGGAAAGTTGCCGATAATATTAAAGAAGCGATCGTGGTAGCAGGTTCTGGGCAAGTGAAATTGCAGGCAGAAGCAGAAGGTTTGGATGCTTTGTTCACGGATGCAGGTTTTGAATGGCGCGAGCCGGGCTGTTCTATGTGCCTTGCCATGAATGCCGATAAGCTAGAGCCAGGGGAGCATTGCGCCTCAACCTCCAACCGTAACTTTGAAGGTCGTCAGGGCAATGGTGGTCGTACGCATTTGGTCAGCCCAGCAATGGCAGCAGCAGCAGCATTGGCCGGTCACTTTGTCGATGTGCGTACGTTTTAACTTTGCATTTCTATAGAGCATAAAAATGAAAATGCTGTTTGTTTTATTTTGCTTATTGGGTAGCTCTCAGCTAGCGATGGCTCGTGATTACTGTAATGGAAGATTTGCTTATTGTGTCGATGTGCCAAATCAATTGACATGGTTGCCTGAGGCAGATAATGGTGATGGTCGTCATTTTAAGTTACCCAATTCTAATGCCACTATTTTGGTCTTTGGGAGTAATACACCAATTGTCTTCTTTTATACAGATAGTGATTATCTAAAAGAGAAGCAGCATAGATATAAAACAGGCACGACAGTTACTTACGAGCTGTTAAAAGATAAAACCTATACAGTAAGCGGCTATAGAAAAGACGGTCAAGTTTTTTATCATGTTATTAAAGTTAAGGATGGTCAGGAAGCAGTATTACATCTGAACTATCCTGAGAGCGAAAAAACTAAAATGACAAGTATTGTTAAACAAATGGCACGCTCTTTTAAGATTCATTAGACCGTCAAAAAAATTTACGTTAGTAATCGATATTTTAAGGAAATCTTATGCAAGCTTATAACACTCAAACGGGTATCGTTTGCCCATTAGATCGCGCAAACGTCGATACCGACCAAATTATCGCCAAACAGTTTTTAAAATCCATTAAGCGTACCGGTTTTGGCGTCAATCTATTTGACGACTGGCGTTATCTTGATGAAGGCTATCCGGGTCAAGACAGTAGCACTCGCGTGATTAATCCAGATTTCGTTCTAAATCAGCCGCGTTATCAAGGCGCTACCATATTGCTGGCACGCAGAAACTTTGGCTGTGGCTCAAGCCGTGAGCATGCGCCTTGGGCACTTTCAGAATATGGCTTTCGTACGATTATTGCGCCAAGTTTTGCCGATATTTTTTATAATAACTGCTTTAAAAACGGCATGCTCCCAATCGTTTTAGATGAAGCCATCGTCGATACTTTGATGAAAGCGACGCTCGCCAATGAAGGCTATGAATTAACTGCCGATCTTGAGCGCCAAGTGGTCATCACCCCAAGCGGAGAAGAGTACGCTTTTGAGGTCGATGAGTTTCGTAAGCATTGTTTGCTCAATGGTCTTGACGATATCGGGCTGACTTTGCAGCAAAGCGATGCCATCAAAGAATATGAGCATAAAATGATGCAAAAAACGCCTTGGATATTCAATGAGGTCAGAGCTTAGTCTTTGATAAAAACGCTTCATATGAACATTTTAATCGACATAAAAAAGAGCTCAGCGCTAATACAGCGTTGAGTTATGGGCATTAAGTGGCTAAAATGAATGGCAATCTATTTTTTACCTTATTGTATTTTCTTCCTTATAAATAGTAGACGCCATTATGAATAAAACACGTTTTGCTGTATGGACAGGCACGGCTCTTGCCGCAAGCTTATTATTATCTGGCTGTCAATTGTTGACGGGTTATCAGCAGATAGACTCGGCAGAGAATGCCAAAGCGTGGACAGGCAAAATAAAACCCGTCGCTGGTGAAGTAAATATCGCCTGCGTGGGAACGTATCATTGTGAAATAGCGCGCATTGATCAGACACGCATTATAAGCAGTGAGACTCATGAGCCGATCAATCCCACTATGCTAGTCAAGACAGAAGAGGCAAATGGCAAAAGTCGTGCCGGCAGTAAGCAGGTCTCCGCGCCCATTGCGATGGATATGACGCCGCTGAGCCATAAAAACGCCATTAAAATTGTCCCCTTATCCGCGTCTGCTATGCCTGGGCTTACCAATTATTATGCGCGAGTCACACCTGCGAAGCGCGAAGTACAGATTAATTTTTATCCAGAAAATAATTTGGGCTACGTTGAGCGTTTTGCGATGATTCACGACTTTATGGAAGAAGGTACGTATCAGCTGCGTGCTTACCAAAAAAAATCTGACGCAAATTCAGGTAGCTTGTTAGAAACGGCTTCTCCAGAGCCATTGTGTGTCGATCTTTATCAAGGCAACAGCGTAAAGCGCCGTTTTTGTAAAGAGATGGGGGCTGAGCACCAAGGAGAGTTTGTAGAAACGCGTGTGGTTAAGGTTGCGCCTGCTCAAACGCCATCAGCAGCGAAAAATAAAGTGAAAACCAAAGCAGGCTAGATAAAATTGAATAGAAAACGGTACTAACTATCGACGATAGACTCTGACTTCTTGCGCAGCTCATTGCCCAAGAAGTCGTTTTTTAACAGGCTATGTAAGCCTGCTAGCAATACCATAAGCTAGCAATACCATAAACAACAACTTATTTCCCCATTTACCCACAAGGATTAGTATGGCAACGATTTTAACATTAGCAGGCGATGGCATCGGCCCTGAAATCATGACTCAAGCCATTGATGTGCTAAATGCTGTCAATGATAAGTTCGCTTTAGGTTTGACCCTAGAATCTGGATTAATTGGCGGTGTGGCGGTTGATGCAACGGGTGAACCGTTACCAGAAGAAACGCTCCAACGTGCGCGCGCAGCAGATGCTGTGTTACTAGGTGCTGTGGGTGGTCCTAAGTGGGATGGTATCGAACGTAGAAAACGTCCTGAACGTGGTCTGCTGAAAATTCGTAGCGAGCTTGGTTTGTTTGCCAATCTGCGTGTGGCTAAACTCTATCCGCAGCTTGCTAATGCTTCAAGCATCAAGCCTGAAATTATCTCAGGTTTGGACTTGTTAATCGTTCGTGAATTGACTGGCGGTATTTATTTTGGCGAGCCGCGCGGTATTCGTACCCTAGAAAATGGCGAGCAGCAAGGCTATAACACCATGGTTTATAGCACCAGTGAAATTCAGCGTATCGGTAAAGTTGCTTTTGAGTTGGCAAAAACCCGCGCACAAGCAGCCGGTACGCCCGCCAAGGTTTGCTCAATCGATAAAGCCAATGTCTTAGAAGTCACCGAGCTGTGGAAGCAGACGATGATTGAGATGCAGCAAGCGGATTATGATGACGTAGCGTTATCGCATATGTATGCGGACAATGCTTGTATGCAGCTGATTAAAGATCCTAAACAGTTTGATGTCATGGTCACGGGCAACATGTTTGGTGATATTTTATCTGATGAAGCGGCGATGCTGACTGGTTCTATCGGTATGCTGCCATCGGCGAGTCTTGATGAGGCGGGTAAAGGTATGTATGAGCCTTGCCACGGTTCAGCGCCTGATATCGCCGGTCAAGATAAAGCCAATCCATTGGCGACCATTTTATCGGTGGCGATGATGCTGCGTTATACCTTTAAACAAGAAACCGCGGCACAAGCAATTGAGCAAGCGGTCAGTGAAGTGCTTGACGATGGCTTACGTACCATTGATATTCTCGATCGTAGTGAGACGGGGCTTAAACAAGTAGGCTGTAAAGAGATGGGGCAGGCGGTTTTGGCAAAATTGGCCTAATGAATACCGCTTTAATAGAAGCTGATATTTCTACATCCTACTCGTTTTAAAGCTTAAGAATGATATACCCATAATTTGCTAAGCAAGTTATGGGTTTTTTTATGCCTATACGGCGCATTTATGGAAGGTAACACACTTACTCAAATAGTCGCAAAAAAAGCCTTTTTTTAACACAGCTACCGCAGGATATAGGTTTAATTAACACAAAGCTGTTATATCCTCACACGCCGATCTGTCACTATAAATAGCTCATTAGCCTATTAAAGTAGAGATTGTTTATCTGCATTATTTTTGTCTGACATCATAATAATCTAGAAACCATTAAGGTCTAAATAAAATATTTATAAACAAAGGGTCTTGATAGGCAATTTTTCATTAAATTCTAATAAGAACAATACCAATAAAAATTCTAGGAGTTTTACATGTATCAAGTAACAAAAATTACTAGCGCATTAGCAGCACTGGGTTTATCGGCGGCTTTAGTGATGAGTCCAAGCTTTGCTGCCACTGACCATACTAAAACTGACAATATTAAAGATGTTAGCCCAGTAACCAACGGCGTCAGTCAAAAATTTACCGGTAATAGTAAAGCAGCGACGTCATTAAATAAGTACTTACCAACGATTAAATATACAACTGAAAATCTGCCAGTGCAGGCGCAAAAGGTAAATAGTGCTACTTGGAAACAAGGAATGAAGAGAGATCGTGATACTACTACCAAGCTGCAAGCTCTATTAAACTGGAACCAAAATGGCGTAGGCTCTGTCGATGGCTATTGGGGTAAGAACACCATCAAAGCCATGCAAGCGTTTCAAAAAGCCAATGGCTTGACGGTAACTGATAATTTAAATAACGAGACTTGGCAAGCATTGACTAAAAATGAAAAACTAACGACACAGCCAGTATTGGTTCGTTATCAGCTGAGCGAAGATGACGTTAATATCAAAACCACCACCATTCCCGCTGGCGCAGAAGCCAAAGCCAAGCTCGATGGCATGTATTATGAAAGCGTGACGGAAGGCTTAGCAGAAAAGTTCCATATGAGCGAAAAATATCTTAAAGCGCTCAATCCTAATGCTAAATTCAGCGCCGGCGAAACCATTACTGTTTATAACCCGGGCAATCCTAATACCAAGCCTGTGAGCCGTGTCGTTGCTGATAAAGCAACCGAAACGTTGTATGCTTATGACGATAAAAATAATTTAATTGCCAGTTATCCGACCACGGTAGGCAGTACTGCAACGCCCTCACCAACAGGTACGCATACAGTAGAAGTAAAAGTGCATGAGCCTAACTATACCTATACGGGTGACGATGGTAGTAAGTCTATCATTCCGCCAGGCCCTAACAATCCCGTTGGTGTGGTATGGATTGGCCTTAGCAAACCATCGTATGGCATTCATGGATCACCCGATCCTGAACGTATCAGTCGTCAGGCATCAGCAGGTTGTGTTCGCCTCACTAACTGGGATGCACTGAGCCTATTAGGTGTTATCAAGAACGATGCCACTGTCGAGTTCAAATAACTCAACGTTTAATTATTTCATAAAACGCAGACAAAAAAATACCGCTGAAATTTAGCGGTATTTTTTATGGTAAAAGCAAAAAACTGATATTAGAACACTAAAATTCGCTAGGTAATAATGAGTAGGTTAGCAATATCATTATTATTATCAGTTAAACCACTCAAACATTGATATCAATGCAGTTATAACCACTTTAGGTAATAAAAATTTAGTTTTTACCACGGTAAGTAATGCGACCTTTTGATAGGTCGTAAGGCGTCATCTCAACCTTAACTTTATCGCCAGTTAAAATGCGAATATAGTGTTTACGCATCTTACCTGAAATGTGCGCAATGATTTCGTGTCCGTTTTCTAGGCGAACTTTAAATAACGTATTTGGAAGGGTGTCGATGACTTCGCCTTCAAATTCAATAATATCGTCTTTTGCCATAATTTTTTATCTATCAATCAATTAAAAATAAGACCATATTATACGCAAGTTAGCGGATTAAAGCAATACAGAACCTGATTTTTACTTGACAGCTTGTAAGTGATATGTATGTCTGTTTGTATTAACGATGCCCGCTTAATATTTAATCAGGCAGGTTAAGCCAAACAGGCGTCAAAGGCGCGTGTGGCAATAACTGTTGAAAGCGCTCAGGATAGTAGGCATTTATAAAATACAGGCCATCACCAGAAGCGGTCGGCGGAGCAATGGTACGGTCTTTTTTAGCTAAAATATCTAAAAAGGCGGCTGGCGGCAACTCATGTCGGCCGATAGCGTAGAGTGTGCCCATCAGATTGCGCACCATATGATGTAAAAACCCATCCGCTTGGATATCAAAAACGATAAACTGCCCATGCGCAAATAGTCTGGCGTGACTCACATGGCGAATAGGCTGATTAGATTGACAAGCGGCCGCACGATAGCTACTAAAATCATGAGTACCGGCAATATCAGCCGCTGCTAATTGCATGGCGGCCAAATCTAGCGGCTCATAAATGTGGGTCACTTGATGATTTAAGATAGCAGGGCGCTGGGCTTGATTGAGGGTGATATAGCGATAACGGCGGGCAATAGCACCAAAGCGCGCATGAAAGTCACCGGGCATCGGTTGTATCCAGCGCAGAGCAATATCATCGGGTAATAAGCTATTGATGCCGCGTAGCCAGTTATGGGTAGGGCGATAAGCATGAGTGACAAAATGCGCAATCATGTTGCTGGCATGGACGCTTGAATCCGTACGCCCCGCTGCTACCACTTCTACTGGCTCATTGGCGACCTTACTGATAGCGGTTTCTAACGCTTCTTGGACGCCAAGCACTTCTCGTTGTCGTTGCCAACCATGATAATTTGTACCTAAAAACTCGATGGCAATGGCTAAGGTGTAAGTTGCTTGGTTTTCAGTTGCGGTTTGAGTTTTAATGTTGTCATTTTTGATGTTTTCGATCTCAGGTATTGTCATGTTAAAGCTTATAGAGTGATAAACAGTGAATAGTTATTTAGCGTTTCTTGATAGTAATACCGGCCTGATTGACATTATTTAACCAACGCTGACGCCGTCTTGCTGGGGTATCATAACGCAGCAATAGCCATAGCAAGCGCGCATAAATTGCGGGAATGGTTAAGCGGCCGCCGGCAATCACGTGATAATCGTATTGCCAACTGCCCGCCGCATAAGTGTCACTAACGCCGCCAAACGGGCATTGACTGGCACATATCAGCATGTGACCTTTTTCATAAGCCAGTTGCAATGTTTCTGCTAAAGCTGGCGAGTAAGGTACATTACCAGAGCCAAAACCTAATAAAATAATGCCACAAGGCGGCTGTGATAATAAGGCACGCAACTGATTGTTTAAAACGTCCGTATCATTTGGCAAACAATATAAAGCGTGAACGCGTGCTTGCTCCGCCCGAGCTTCGATAGTGCTGACCAGTGCTTGCTGATCATCTAGCCAATGCTGGCGGCGGGTATCTGGTAAGTTTTTGATATAACTATTGGCCGGATATGCCGCTCGTGAGTGACCGGTAAACGCCATAAAGTCATGGCTATGAATTTTTTGCACGGTTTGTGCAGGCCATGATTCGCCGCCAAAGCTAATCTTCACGCCTGACTCACCAGCTGCCGCCAGTTTTAATGCGTCAGTGAGGTTGTCCCAAGCGTCGCTATGGGTATCAATCGTATAAGCATCTAGTACCTCACTATCGAGTAAGGGGCGCATGCTACCCGTAACAACAACGCAAATATCGCTGCCAGCAAAAGCCTCAGCCAAAAAAGCCCCTAAATAACTCAAGGTGTCTGTACCAGTAATTAAAACAAAGCGTTTATGGCCTTGTGCATAAGCCGATAATAATAGCCGATAAAAATGAATAAAATCGTGAGGGGTAAGTTGGCTGCTGTCTTTAATAAGATCGTTATTTAACCAAGATACGGGCGTTAGGTGCGTAGCTGCATTGTGTTCAGCCAATAATTGTTGCAGCGTTGGCAAAAAAACGTCTGCTGATAATGGCGCTAATGGACGTCCATAACTGCCAAAAGTGCCGCCAGCGTAAATGAGTTGAATAGGGGTAGAAAGTGTTTTTATCATAGCGGAAGAGGGCATAGTAGGGGTACAATCAAGGAGTGGTGGAAAAGGTGATGATACGAGTAATTTAGCACGTTAAATAGTAGAAAAGCTAACTGCAAAAAAAATCAGCAAGTATTCTTATGCTAATAGAATACTTGCTGATGAAAGAAAACGCTACTTTTTATGCAGTGCGATCTAGTAGTGCTTGCGCTTGGCTCTGCTGCTCGCTATTACCTTGGTTAATGACCTCAGTAAGTAAACGTTTGGCACTATCATATTCACCCAATTGTACGTATTGACTGGCTAAGTCTAAGGTGACTTGATTGCTGTCTAACGTTTTAACAAAATCAAAGTCCGCCGCAAAACGTGATGAAAATTCCTCTGTGGCTTCAACTTCAGTCTCAATAGTAACGTTATCTAGCGTATCAGTGGTATTGATATCACTACTGACATCATAATCGTTTTCAACTTCAACCGGTGTCGTCGCTGTTGGGGCAATGGATAAAGAGTCAAAGTCAAAATCATCATCGATTAAAGTATTGTCATCGAACCTGTCAGTAGTTGGCGCGTTACTAGAAGCTACTGTTTCGTTCGTTTGATTGTCTGTCGTATCCACATCTGCGAAACTAAGCTCATCGATGCTATTGCTTTCCAAAACATGGTTATTCTCTGATGGATGGTCTTCAAGAACAAAGTTGTCAAATTCAAGATCATTCAAGCTATCATCAATAACAGCAGAAGTTTCATCTGATAATGCTTCTGTTTCAACAGGTGTGTCGTTATTATCATCTATACTATCGAGAGATAAAGTAAGATCATCTTCTAATGAGCTGACGTCTGTCATAGACTCATCATTAAGACTCATATTAGTTTCGCTCGTATCTAGCTCTAAGTCTGCTAAATCTAAGACAAAATCTTCATCATCTAATGTTATTTCATCATCAGCGTTGTTTAAATTATCTTTAGACAAAGACGCATTGGTTTCTGACGCAGTATTATCCTGTTCTGCTAAGTCGAAGTCAAAATCCAGCTCACTATCGCTCTTGTTGTCATTTGCGCTGCTGACCGTCGACATTGATAAGCTTTCTGCATCGGCAATATCTAGATCAATGACAGGTGCGGCACTAGTAGCAGCTGGCTCATCAATATCTTGTTCTAAGTCGTCTAAACTGAGGACGAAATCTTGCTGGCTATCATTGAAATCATTAGAAGTTTCTAACGTGCTATCTGAGCTAGCGGCTAAATCATTTTTATATTCGTTATGAGTGACCGCTTGTTCATTAAGACTAGGATCAATAGTTGGCTCGTTATTCTCAATTTTGTTCGCTGGCAAATCAAAATCGATACTTTCAAAGCCAGTATCTAGATTGTTATCAGCAGGCAAGGCACGTTCAGCCGCTTGGTTTTGTTCTTCCGTCAGCAATGCTTTTAAGTCATCAGCCTGAGCGATGCTTTTGGCATCACCATGCGTTTTAATGGAATCATAGACTTTATTAAAGTTATCAGACTCGTCTATTGTTGCGTATACTGCTAGAAGCTTTAGAGTTAGCTGGCTATCATTTGGTTTTTCAGCGAGACCACGATTGAGAGTTTCAATGGCTTTATCATAGCGCTGTTGCTCCATAAAACGCTGTGCTATCTCAATATGATCAAATCGCTTATCACTATTGACATTAGCTTGAGTATTAGTACCTTTAACGGCAGTATGTTTCGGTAAAGTTGCAGCTTTATCTGCTTTGAAGCTTGGCTGCTCAGTTGGTTTTTGCGCTTTGTTTTTGCGCATAACTAATACCGCTATTAGTACAATAAATACCAATCCGGCGATAATATATAGCATGTAGTCCATAGTTACTCCTGCGCTCATGATCACTATTTCAGTATAGTATGTTAATCAGTTAGGCGACTATTGATTGCGTAATTTTTCGAGACGAGCTTGTAGCTCCGCCAGTTTTTGGTTTTGTAATTGCAGTTTTTTAGTATAACTGCCAAGTGTAGCGTTGGTCTTTGATAAACGTTGTGCTTGGTCTGCGGTACTTTGTCTTGATGACTTAAGAATATCTAATACGTCTGTACTAAGGCCATTGCCCGTTGCCATACCTGCCTTAGCCTTAGTGCCATCGGCGCTACCGTCGTGACCAGGAGCGAGCACAGAAAACTGGGCGGTTGGTAGCTTCTGCGTTTTCTTTATAGCGGGCGTCTCATTGCGTTTTGCTGCTTGAGCTTTCTCAGTTTGTGCTTTGGATGCAGCTTTCGAAATAGTATCCTTTTTGATGACAGGCGTATTTGCTTTTCTACTATGCTTTCTTTGTTCGCTGATGGCTGTCTGTATCTTTTTTTGCGACGGCACGACATCGTATTTAGGTAGGCTTAACTCCGCATCGGCCTTGAGCTGATTGGCATTTTTATTAATAAAAGCTTTCGGGTTTTGCGCTTGAATCTCACTCATCACGGTTTGAACGTCAAGATTGTTTTTTTCTGCGATTTGCTGGGCAATAACCCATAAGTTATCGTTGCGTTGTACCGTATAGGTAATCTTGGAGTTATTATCATTATTCGCTGCGGTATTTACTAAGCCTAAAGAGACCGTTTTTATAGAAGGCTCAGTTGTCAGGATATTAGGTTTTGATGCGATTTGGTTTGTGGAAGCATTACTGTAAGAAACGTCCCTAGACGGTGCTTTATTTAAAAGAGCAGTCGTAGTCATTATATTATCAGTATTGTTTTTATCGGTTGCTACATTGCTATAAGGCGTGGCTGTAGTAGGTGCAGTGACCATGACGGCATTATTACTAATATCGTTGTTTTTATTATTCTTAAGCTGTATTTGACGAGTAATTTTTACATTTAGAATATCAAATATTTGCTCATTCATTGGCGCAGTTTTATGGTTGTCTAAAGCAACAGTTGGGTTTGGCGTGGTGTTTGTCTGCATAGCTACATTTTTGTTTGTAAGCGCTTTATTTATATCGGCATGATTATTCAAACGATTGACAGGAGAAGTCGTTGCGTTATTTTGCGTCATCGTTCTGACTGGCGATAAACTGGTTGCTGTAAGCGCCTGAGTATTACTAACTTGAGATGCCGAGGCTTGGCTGCTCGGTAGTTGAATGCTAGGGACAGAGGTTTCTATAGCTCTTGGCTTTGAAGCCAGCAATTGAGTGGGTGGAGTCTTAGAGACGGGTAATAATGGAGGCGGATTGCCTTTTCTCACTGTTAATGGTTGCGCGTTAGTAGGAGAAACAGTCGGTAGATTAAGTTTGCTTGCTGCTGTCACACTATTTTTTGAAGGATTGATGGACAAGCTGCCATCGAGCGGCATAAGCAATGTTTTAGGGATAACGCTACGCTGCGCACCATCATTAATGGTTAGCACTATATCGGCAAAAGGTTTAGAGACAGGTTTTGTGGTCGTAATAAAGACCTGCCCACTGGTAGCTGAAGTAGGCTGAAAACGAACCGTCATTGAATCTGTTGGAGTCAAACCCATTTGCTGATAAAGGGTAGGGTCAGCTAAACTCGCGGAGAAATCAGGGGTTTGAATGTCATTAACAACAATACTGGCTGATAAAGGTTCATGCTGAGCTGAGGTAATGACAGTCTTACCCATGGTAGCCGCTTGGGCGTTAGATATAAGGGCGGCATAACTGATTGAATAAAGCAGCGCCATTGATACTGAGCGATGTATCGTAGTCAGGCGATGAGGTAAATGACAAGACATATGCAGCCCTTTAAAAATAAGTATTAACTATGTTGTTATAACAAAATAGCGTTTAGTTTACCAGTTTATTTCGCCGCCGTTATAAACAATATATTTATTGTTTGTTTAGTGTTTGCGCTTACGCTTTTATTTTTTTATCAAGTAACATGGCGTCGCCGTAGCTAAAAAATCGATAGTAGTTATTAATGGCATGTTGGTAAGCTTGTTCAATCGGGGCTTTACCTGCAAATGCAGACACTAACATGAGTAACGTAGACTTTGGTAAATGAAAATTCGTAAGCAGTTTATCTATCACACCAAATCTGAACCCAGGATAAATAAAGATATCAGTATCGCCCGCCCAGCTAGAAAGCGCTTGTCCATTAACCGCTGTTTTTTGATAAGCGGTCTCAAGGACGCGCGTCACTGTCGTGCCTATTGCAATTACCTGTTTGCCATTAGCATGGGTTTGGTTGATGAGGTCGGCGGTAACTTGAGGCAGATGAGCGTATTCGCTATGCATGGTGTGATTGAGTAAGTTGTCGGTTTTGACTGGCGCAAACGTACCAGCCCCTACATGCAAGGTAACAAAAGCAGTATGAATGCCTTTAGCAGCCAGCTTATCTAGGACGAATTTATCAAAATGCAAGCTGGCCGTCGGTGCAGCAACGCTGGCAAGTTTGGCTGGATCATGAAAAACGGTCTGATAACGGGTATTGTCAGTCGCATCGGCGTGGCGCTCAAAGTAGGGCGGAATAGGCAGCTCACCATAACGCTCTAAATCTGGCAAAATCAGCGCTTCAAAAGCTAAGATAAATAAGTTTTCTTGACGACCTATGACCACAGCCTGCATATGACCATCAGCAATCTCTAGCCGTTGCCCAAGCTTAGGTGCTTTACTGGCTTTAACATGACAAAGGGCGATATGCTCTTGGTCAATGCTCTTGCCATCTGTCGTTTCTAGCTGTAAGACTGTGCTATCTAAATCTGAAATGTTAACCAAACGCTCAATCAGCACTTCGATCTTACCGCCCGTGTCTTTTTGCCCGAACAAGCGCGCTTTCATGACTTTGGTGTCGTTAAAGACAATTAAATCGCCCGCATTTAGCAGATCGGGCAGCTCAGAGAATTGTTTGTCTATAATCTGGCTGTCGCTATCTTTCTGCTGATTAGTGGCTAAATATAGTAATTTTGACGCCGAACGCTGCGCTAAAGGATAACGGGCAATTAAGCTGTCCGGCAGTTCATAATCATAATCATCAACACTTAGATATTCTAAAGTTTCAGCATTTTTATCTAGCATCTTATTAGTGTTTTTAACGCTGCTCTTGTCAAGATTTTTGTCAGCAGTATCGGTGCAAGTCATATCTAAGTTTACAGGTTGAGAATCAGTCATAGTCAGTCTTTCAGTAGATGGAGATTTTGCGGTAATTGTAGCAGAAATGCAGATATGAAAGAACGTTTTCCTCAGCTGCTACCGTTCATATTAAAGCTAAAAATAAATTAAATAGCCTAAGTAATAGTTATTGAGTCCTTAAAATTTATCTTTATCTTTGCAAGTCAAGTAAAGTGCCATTATTCAAACAAATCTAACTGTGGCAAAATTTGGGTAGCAGGCATCAATGAAGAAAACGTCACCCCGACAAGCCTAATAGGTAGTAAGCGCGGAATATCTGAAAACAACTTATCGAGCCAGTAATGGGCAGATTCGGCACTATCAAAAGCGGTAGATAAGGTATGTGAGCGCGTAACCTGAGTAAAGTCAGCGTATTTTATTTTAAGGGTAATGGTATAGGCGATGAGCTGTTTTTTGCGTAACTGATTAAAGGCGTCGGTATTTTGCTCATAGATTTGTCTGCGTAGCTCGTCATCGTGATTCAAATTATCCCTAAAAGTCGTCTCAGAGCCAACCGACTTGTGCGTACGCTGTGATTTAACGGGGCGTTCGTCACGGCCATGAGCGATGTCGTGATAAAACTGACCGCGCTTGCCAAATTCATTGACCAATAGTGCCGCGGGCGTGCGTCGTAGATCAGCGCCATTACTGATACCCATCGCATGCAAGCGCCGAGCAGTCGCTTTACCAATACCGTGAAAACGCTCAATGGGCAACGCGCTAATAAAGGCGTCGGCCTCCGCTGGCGTGATAACTGCCGTACCATTAGGTTTGTTAATATCAGAAGCAATCTTGGCGAGCATTTTATTAAACGACACGCCTGCAGAGGCATTAAGCCCCGTCTGCACTAAAATCTGTGCCCGTAGCCAATTTGCCATTAGCGTGGCTGAGCCTTGATGTACGCTCAATCCTGTCACATCAAGATAGGCTTCATCTAACGATAATGGTTCAACTTGCGGCGTTAAACGGTGCATAATACGGCGAATATCTTGACTGACCGCGCGGTAGACATCAAAACGCGGCTGCACAAATATGACATCTGGGCAACGTTTACGCGCCTCATAACACGACATGGCGGAGCGTACACCAAACTGACGCACCTCATAGCTTGCCGCCGCAACCACGCCGCGACCATTTGGATCTCCGCCAACGACTAAGGGCTTGCCGCGCAGTTCAGGAAAGTCGCGTTGTTCCACACTGGCATAAAAAGCATCCATATCGATATGAATAATTTTACGAGGGGTAGGTTGAATAAGAGCGGTCATAACCACTATTTTACCTGATTTTATTATGAGTTTTAGCCTCTATTGCTAATAGAAATTATAAAAGACTGAGCTTAATTTTAGGCTCATTATTTTACTTATTCTTGAATAAGGCGCATATTGTAAAAAAGTATAAATTTATACCGCTCGTCCTTAAATACATACCGTCTGTCGGGAATGCTGCTTTCTATGTTACAGTTTTGCTACTAAAGTTCTACACTAGAGTTTCTATAAAAATAAAGAGTTGTTAATTAATTTAACGACCCATGTTGTATTTTTTTGAATAAAATAGGAAGTTGTTAGAGCTTGCGTCATTCTTATGGATTAAGTAATGCTAAAGTAGGATAGCTGAGGAGCTTGGTATGAATAATGAGCTAAAAGGGAGCGATTTAACCCGCGCGCTACTTAAACGAGGTAATAAGCGAGTATGGTGTGCGGTCGATGATGAAAGTGATGAGCAGGCGATAAAGGATCAATGTGGTAATGATTTTACCGCCTATATCGTGTCATTTAAAAATGGCTGCTTTTATTGTAGTGGCGGCATGTCATGGCTATGTGCGGTACCTATTAAGATAGTAGCGGTCACGCAAAAAGAGATGAAAATTTGAGCAGTGATATAAATAGAAAGCTATCTCTATTTAATAACCTCTAAATTAAGGGCAGTCCTTTTTTAGAGGTTGTTTCTCTGAGGCTAAGCATTTGGTGCATCAGGTTGCTGCATAGGGTCGGCGTCAGAAAAGGCTTTTAGCGTGTGGCAATGGGCGTCGATTTGGACAATATTTGGATAAGGATTTAAGTCCACTTCAAAGCGCCGCGCCGAAGAAACTTGCGGGATCAAATAGCAATCTGCAAAGGTCGGGCTGTCACCGTAGCAAAATTTCCCGCGAGTTTTGTCAGCGACCAAGCGTTTTTCTAACGCAGCAAAACCCTCACTTATCCAGCGATTACACCATTTTATGACCTCAGCCTCATCTACCGACAGCTCATTGCGTAAATATTGTAAAACACGGCGGTTATTAAGCGGATGAATATCACAACCAATCATTGCGCTTAACGCCCGTACTTGCATGCGCCCCGCAGCGTCTTTAGGCAATAATGGATTTTTAGGATAAACCTCTTCCAACCACTCTAAAATAGCCGGACTTTGAAATAACAGCAAATCATCGGCTTGTAAAACAGGCACCAACCCTTGAGGATTAAGTGCTAAAAATTCGTTTTTTAATTGTTCATCTTGCGCCAAATTAACCGCAATATAGTCATAATCTAAGCCTTTTAGGTTCATCGCGATACGCGTACGGTAAGACGTACTGCTGCGAAAATAGCCATAAAGTGTCATCATTATTTATTCCTTTTATTATGTTGTCTTGTTGGTTATATAAATGGGTATAATTATTGATAAAGTAAATAATTAATTGAGCAAAACATGCCCGTATCTGAAAACCTGACAGACAATCCTACTAGCAATAAAAACCAAGGTGGCGTGCAGTCACTTGAGGTTGGATTGTCGGTGTTAGATGTTCTTATCGATCAAAATAAGCCTATGATGTTAAAAGATATCGCTCAAGCTGTACAGATGCATCCAGCAAAGTGTCATCGCTACTTGGTCAGTCTTATTCGTAAAAATTATGCACGTAAGCTCAGTGATGGGCGTTATGGGCTTGGCGCTCGAGGAAATTTGCTTGGGCATGCGGACTTCAATCAACACAACCTATTAGAGCGCCTGACGCATGTGGCAACAGAGATTAAAGACACGGTAAACTGTGCGGTTCAAATTGCCAAATGGTTTAGCGAAGGTCCGATTATCATTCAATCGGTTGAGCCAGACAGCCCGATTAGTATCATCACTCGTATCGGTTCACGTATGCCTTTGACGACGTCGGCAACAGGGCAACTGTTTGCCAGTTATCAGCCAGAAACGATTATTAAGCCATTGGTTATCACTGAATGGCAGACAAATGATAAAACCATTATCGCAGAGCGATGGCAGGATTTTAACCAGTTGCGCGCCAACATTCGTACCCAAGGCTATGCCACAGTTACCGGCGATATGTTAATGGGGATTAATGCCATTACCATTCCAGTGCTTGTGCCGCAACTAGAAATCAACACCTCGACCACTAATCAGCCGCTTAGCAATAATCAGCTAACGGCTAATGACAAACCATCTGCTGAAAGCTTGCCATTAGAATATGCTATTACTATCATTGGTACCACCGAGCAGTTACCAATGAATGAGCAACATAACGTGGTTGAGCAGATACTAGCCATTGCACGACGCTATCAAATAGCCTAGTCAAAACTTGCTATTTAACTTAACTACTGAATAAAGTAAGTTTTAACTATTGCATAAATTGACGCTGTTACTCACCAACGGGCGCCACGTCTCTTGCTTCAGCGAGTTCTTCTGCATGTAAAAACTGCGTATGAACGGGCGCACGTTTGGTGCGCGACCATTCATCTAGCATCTCATGTTTTATCTCTTCTGTAATCATCGAGACTTTTTCTTCTGAGGTACTATCATCGTAGGTAAGTTCCATACGATGGCCACTAGGATCAAAGAAATAGATAGAATGAAAAATACCGTGATTGGTCACGCCGACTACGTCGATGCCATTTTCTTCTAAATGCTTTTTTGCAGCCATTAACGCATTGCGGTCTTTTACCTTCATGGCTAAGTGTTGCACCCAGTTTGGCGTATTGGGGTCAAAGCCCATTTCAGGCTGATTGGGTACTTCAAAAAACGCCAAGACATTGCCATTACCGGCATCTAAAAATACATGCATATAAGGGTCAAAGGCTTTGGTCGAGGGGACATGGTCCTCAGCGAATGCTAAGATAAAATCCATATTGAGATATTTTTTATACCATTCAACGGTTTCTTTAGCATCCTTGCAGCGATAGGCCACGTGATGGATTTTTTCAATTTTAAAACTCATATCAAACTCCTTTTGATAAAGCGTCCAACTTAATTGGCTGCCAGCACTTCGCTAAACTAAGTGGTGATAATTGTCTAACAGCCTAAGTAATTTTTTTACGCTTGTCTGATTTGTAATTACTTTATGAAATAGGCCTATTCGTCAAAATCAAAGCTAAGCGCAGGCAGTACTTTGCCGCGTACTTCACCAAAGCCAACACGAATGCCGTCTTTTTCGCTATAGCCTTTCATAATCACGGTATCGCCATCTTCGATAAAGCTGCGCGTCTCGCCGCCTTTTAAAGTGACGGGTTTGGTGGCATTCCAAGCAATCTCTAACATTGAACCATAAGAGTCTGGCGTCGGTCCCGAAATCGTCCCTGAACCCATCATGTCACCAACTTCTACTTTACAACCAGTGATGGTGTGGTGGGTAAGCTGCTGCGCCATTGACCAATACATATATTTAAAGTTGGTCTCACAAACTACCGTTGCTTCATCGCTATTCTCAGGCAACAGCTCGACTGATAAATTGATATCAAAGCTATTGTTACTGTCTTTTTCATTGAGATAAGCCAGTGGTTCTGGTTCTTGCGTTGGGCATGCAGTCTTAAAAGGTGCTAACGCATCCATGGTCACAATCCAAGGAGATACCTCAGAGGCAAAGGTCTTGGCATTAAAGGGGCCTAAAGGTACGTATTCCCATTTTTGAATGTCGCGAGCTGACCAATCGTTGAGCAAAACCATGCCAAAGATATGATCCGTGGCTGCATCGACTGTGATCGGTTGACCGATATCATTGCCGCGACCAACGACAAAGGCGGTTTCAAGCTCAAAATCTAGACGCTTACAAGGCGAGAAAATAGGACGTTCATCAGGATTGGGCTTTAGCTGACCTGATGGGCGTATCACATCGGTGCCACTAACGATGACGGTACTGGCGCGGCCGTTGTAACCGACTGGCATTTCAGTCCAGTTAGCTAGTAGAGCGTTCTTTGGGTCACGGAACATAGTGCCGACGTTGGTCGCGTGTTCTTTAGATGAGTAAAAATCGGTAAAGCCTGGTACGTGAACAGGCAGATGCATGGTGACGTCTGCTTGCTTAAACAGCGCTTTTGCCTGCAAGTCTTTGTTGTCGCGCAGTGCGTCACTATCAGCAGACAACAGCGTTTGAATGGAGGTGCGCGCCTTGGTCCAGTTGTCGCGACCAGAGTCAATAAAGGCGTTTAGGGTTGGCTGATCAAAATAGGGGCCGCCTGCCAAACTTAATAAACCTTCTGCTTCGAGTATTGATAAGTCTAAAACGTGCTCGCCAATAGCAACACCTGCGCGACGATTGTTATTACCAGTAACGTCTTTAGCATCACTAAAAATACCATAAGGCAGGTTATGAATAGAGAAGTCAGAATCGGCGGCAATATCGATAAATGAGGTGAGGTTTTTGTCAATCGTTGACATGAGGTGCTCCTTGCTAAAGCGTGTATTGAATTACGTTATAATTAACTATTTACGTATAATGTAATTTATAGCCAAATAGATTGCAAGGTTTTTTGTGCAGTGTTTTTTATACAGTTTTTTAGAAAGTGGCAGACATAAAAAAAGGCTGAATCATAACTCAACCTTTTTAATCACATGTTTTTTTTAAATTACGCTAGAGAGTTAGTCTTTTAAAACGTCAGCCATGGCATTGGCAACATAATCGATATTACTGCTGTTTAAGCCCGCCACACACATACGTGAGTTTGAAACCATGTAGATACCATATTTGCTTTGGAGTTTTTCAACTTGTTCAGGCGTCAGACCGGTAAAGCTAAACATGCCGTTTTGCTCAGTTAAATAATCGAAGTCACGGCCGGGGACTTTTTCTTCTAAGACCGATTTGAGCTTTAAGCGCATGGCTTTGATACGGTCACGCATGGCATAAACTTCGCCAACCCATTGCTCATGTAGCGCTTCGTCGTTCATGACGATATCGACCACGCGGCCGCCATGTGATGGTGGGCTTGAGTAGATGCGACGCACGGTTGCATTTAGCTGACCAAAAACGCGCTCCGCTTCGTCAGTGCTTGGGCACACGACCGACAGACCGCCGACACGCTCACCGTATAGCGATAAGTTTTTAGAGAATGAGTTACTGACAAATACGGGTAAACCCATCTCGACTGCTTTACGAATCGCGTAAGCGTCGCTATCCATGTCTTCGCCAAAGCCTTGATAAGCGATGTCCATAAATGGAATCAATTCACGCTCTTTAATAACAGTTAGCGCGGTATCCCACTGTTCACGAGTCAAATCCATACCGGTTGGGTTATGGCAGCAAGGGTGCAGCAAGACAACATCGTTTTTATTCAAAGTTTCAAAAAATGCAATCATTTCATCAAACTTAACACTGCTGGTTGCTTTGTCGTAGTACGGATATTTACCGACCTCGACGTCAGAGCCTTCAAAGATAGCAATGTGATTGCCCCACGTTGGGTCACTGACGTAACATTTAGATTGTGGGAACCATTCATGGATAAACTCTGCGCCGACTTTTAATGCGCCAGAACCACCGATAGTGGCGATGGTTGCTACCAAACCGTCTTGTAAGATTTGCGCGTTTTTACCAAACAGCAATTCCTGGCAACCTTTACGGTGTCCTGGTAATCCTGCCATTGGCAAGTACGGACGAGGAGAGATAGGGTCAGCAATGCGCTGCTCAGCCGTTTTGACACACTCAAGGACAGGCAATTTGCCATCCTCATCATAATAAACGCCCACACCCAAATTGACTTTATCTGGATTGGTGTCAGCGGCAAATTTGTCCATCAATCCTAAAATCGGGTCACCGGCATAATAATCGATACGTTCAAACATTTTATTTCCTTACAAGGGAGATGAGTTAAGGCGTTAAAAAGCATAAACCAGTTTGGCGATTAACTCAATGTTAGATTCAGCGATACTGATTAATTAACGCATTTTTTTGTTTATTAGCAAGTTTTTGGACAGATTTTAGCCTTTGCCAAACTGAAATAATAAGTGCTTTGATTGCCATTAAAACCGCTGTAAATCGTCAAAGTGGCTGGCAAAGTAAGTTTGCAAAAATTGCTTAAAAGCAATACTGGCGGGCGATAAAGCGCGTGACGAGCGTTGATAAATAAAGAATCGGCGCATTTTAACCGGCTGTGCCAACGGGCGCATCTGCAAACCATTGGCGCTTACCCAATCTATCACCTCTGGCATATAAGGCAAGCACAAGGTAATGCCAAAACCTTGGCGGGTCATCTCAAGGGCGGTGGACATAAAGTTGACTTTATAGCGCGCCTGCTGAATATGGCTGGCGATTTCCTCATCAAGCTCAGTGGTGACTTGCTCGATAAATGGCCCTTGCAAGGTAATAAGCGGCGTGTCTACTAAATCCTGCCAAATGACTTCTGATTTTTGCGCCAGCGCATGGTTATCTGGCATTACCACACAAAACGGCAGCTGATATAATAAATCGGCGCTGATGTCATCGTCAGGCTCCGTAAAGCCACGCTCAGTACCGACGCCCAAATCTACCTCGATGTTTTGAATATGTTCTAAAACATTTTCTGCTGAGCAATCAAGTAAAGACACGCTGATATCTGGATATGCTTTAGCAAATTGAGCAATAACGGCTGGCATGGAGGAGGCAGCAAATTGCGACACCGCAAGTCTGACTTGTCCTTGCGCCAAACTTGTCAAGCTACTGGCTTCATTTTCAAATAGCTGCATCTCATTTAAAATACGTCGCGCTTGCGGCAATAAATGATGACCAACGACGGATAATGACAGCTGGCGGGTGGTGCGGTCAAATAGCACGATACCAAGGCTGGATTCTAATTCTTTAATCAAACCACTGACGGCAGATTGGGTCAAATGTATCTGCTCGCTGGCGCGGGTAAAACTGCCATTGTCGGCGACGCTGATAAAAGCGCTCAATTGGCGAATACTGATATTCATAAGTAAACCTGATAAATAAATCGAAAAATACGATTAGTCTTATAAATCAAGCTAATCTAATATAAATCACTCGTCAATAGGAATGATTGATAAAACTTATTTTTTGCTAATTTTTAGTGATGTATACCACCAATTGAAATTAAGGATGATGACAATGTCAGAGTTAAAGGTAGATTTATTTGATAACCCAATGGGCTTGCAAGGATTTGATTTCGTTGAGTTTGTCTCACCTGAGCCTGAGCTTGTCGAAACGCTATTTCGCAACCTTGGCTTTACTCATATTGCCAATCACCGCTCAAAAGATGTGGCCTTGTTTCGCCAAGGCGATATTAACCTTATTTTAAACCGTGAGCCAAAAAGCCATGGCAGCTATTTCTTAGGTGAGCATGGTGCGGGCGCTTGTAGCATGGGCTTTCGAGTAAAAAATGCGCAGCAAGCGTATGAGCTTGCTATCGAAAACGGTGCTGAACCAGTAGATGTGCCTACAGGGGTGATGGAGCTGCGCCTACCAGCGATTAAGGGTATCGGCGGCTCGCTTATTTATCTCATTGACCGCTTTAGCGATGGCAATTCTATCTATGATATCGATTTTGAATACCTACCGAGCGTCGACAAGCATCCAAAAGGCTTTGGCTTCAAGGTTATCGATCATTTAACTCATAATGTCTACCGTGGTCGCATGGCATATTGGGCCGACTTCTACGAGCGTATCTTTAACTTCCGCGAAATCCGTTATTTTGATATCACCGGTGAGTATACGGGTCTGACCAGTAAAGCGATGACCGCGCCTGACGGCAAAATTCGTATTCCATTAAACGAAGAATCAGAGCAGGGCGGTGGGCAAATTGAAGAGTACTTGATGCAATTTAATGGCGAAGGTATCCAGCATATCGCGCTATTGAGTGATGACTTATTATCTAGCATCGACAAATTAAGAGACATGGGTATCCCGCTGATGACAGCGCCAAATGAAACCTATTACCAAATGCTAGATGAGCGCTTACCAAACCACGGCGAGAATGTCGCTGAACTACAAATGCGCGGCATCTTGTTAGACGGTACCACAGAAGGCGGTACGCCACGCTTATTGCTACAGATTTTCTCTGAAACCATCCTTGGTAGCCCGGTATTCTTCGAATTTATCCAGCGTAAAGGCGATTACGAAGAAGGCTTTGGTGAAGGTAACTTTAAAGCCTTGTTTGAATCCATCGAGCGTGACCAAGTTCGTCGCGGCGCGATTGGTCAGCCAGAAACGGCAACGCCATAGTTTTAGCTTAATCGCTTATAAGTATAATAAATGGGCAGGACAAAAGGAATTTGTCTTGTCCTTAATCAGCAAAGTACTGCTTGCGATGGTAAATCCAAAATACTTAAATTGAGGATTTACTGACGACAAGCGACTGTACTAACGCTAATAAAAGGAACACAGGCATGGAACGCCTACAAGCTAACAATACTATTCAAAAATCCCACAGTGCCAAGAGTGTGTCTTCAAATGCTCTCGGCGCTGATGATGCTAGCCATAGCGATTCAACCGCTGAGAAGCAACCTTACCTCTCGCATCAGCCAGACAGTCAGGGTCATATTCACTATAGTGACGATGAAAATGCCATGTGGCAGGCGCTGCTTACACGTCAAGCCAAGCAAATACCCAATCGAGCTTGCTCAGCCTATCTAGAAGGCTTAGAAAAGCTAAATCTGCCATCGATGCATATCCCGCAACTCCACGATATCGACGAAATATTGCAAGCCACCACAGGCTGGCAAACCGCTGCCGTTCCTGCACTTATCAGCTTTGGTAAGTTTTTTAAGCTCTTAGCAAATAAACGCTTTCCCGTAGCGACCTTTATCCGCCGCTTTGAAGACATGGATTATATCGAAGAGCCAGATGTCTTTCATGAAATCGTTGGCCATTGTCCGCTGCTGACCCATCCTGCTTTTGCCGCTTTTAATGAGACCTATGGCAAGCTGGGTCTTGATGCCAGTAAAGAAGAAAGGTGGTTTTTGGCACGGCTTTATTGGTTTACCATCGAGTTTGGCTTGGTAGGTAGTCACCCTGACAATCGCCGTATCTATGGCGGCGGTATCTTGAGCTCCCCTTCTGAAACGATTTATACGCTTAATGGTAGCGATACATTGCAACAATCCAACCATCAGCAGCAACCTCAAAATCAGCCAGAACACCGCGCATTTGATTTGCTTGATGTTCTGCGTACGCCTTATCGCATTGACCATATTCAGCCGATTTATTATGTCATTGATGATTTAGATGCGCTGTTCGATATCGTCGATAGCGACATCATGGGCAAGGTCAAACAAGCAATGGCACTTGGCTTGTTTGAACCAACTTATGCACCAAAAAACTCTTAATACATTAAAAAATTTAGCATCGTTAAAATAACGATGGGGTAAAAGTGCTGCTGTAAAAACAGTATTAACACGGACGTAACTGTATTAAACCTAACGGTATTAAAAAAATAATAGTTAACTTAAAAGGACATTATCATGACGACATTATCACAAGCCAGCTGTGAAGCCTGCCGTATCGGCGCTCCAACCGTCGACGACACAGAAGCACGCGAGCTATTACAACAAATTCCTGATTGGTCGCTCATCGAAGTCGACGGCATTAAGCAATTACAGCGTCAGTATAAATTCAAAAATTTTGTCACAGCGATGGCATTTGCCAATGAGCTTGCCGACATTGCGGAAGCAGAAGGGCATCATCCGGGTATTTTGGTAGAGTGGGGCAAGGTCACCGTCACTTGGTGGTCACATAGCATTAAAGGTCTGCATCGCAACGATTTTATCATGGCAGCCAAGACCGATAGCCTACTGGGTAAGTCATGAGACTGGCAATAATCTTTGCAACTAATTAAACTTGTCCCACCCAAAACCAACCCTAACGCCAGAGTATATATGATGGCACCATAAGGATGTGTTATGCCTCCACAAGTACTTACCGAGCTATCTCCCAAGGTAGCTTTTATTATTGCCAGCGTTGTCATCGCGATTATGGGTGTGACCATGATCGGCTTTGGCTGGGTACCGCATCTGTCATTGATGCTTGCAATCGTTGTTTTATTAGGCCTTGGTATGTATAAAGGTCTAAGCTTTGAGAAGATGCAGGGGCAGATGTCATCGGGCGTTGTCAGTGGTATTGGTGCTATTTATTTACTATTTTTTATTGGTTTGCTGGTCGCCGCGCTGATGATGTCAGGTGCTATTCCTACCATTATGTATTATGGTTTTGATCTCATCTCACCGCAGTATTATTATATTTCGGCTTTTGTTTTGACCTCAATTATTGGTGTCGCTCTAGGCAGTAGTTTGACCACAGCCGCGACACTTGGTGTGGCCTTTATTGGTATGAGTAATGCCTTTGATGCCAACGTTGCTATTGCTGCTGGTGCTGTGGTTTCAGGTGCTTTTTTTGCCGATAAAATGTCGCCGTTGTCAGATACTTGTACGCTTGCCTCTTCTGTCGTCGGCATTGATTTGTTCGAGCATATTCGCAATATGATGTATACCACGGTACCGGCGTGGCTCATTACAGCTGGGCTATTTTGGTATTTCTCTGGCCAGACGGGTACGGGTGATTTAGGTCAAGTGACCTTACTGCAATCACAATTGGTCGATAGCGGCTTAGTCCATGGTTATGCCGTATTACCATTTGTCGTGCTAGTGGTATTAGCACTATGCCGAGTCAATGCCATTTATACCATCATTTGTACAATCGCGACCGCTTTAGTGCTTACTTATCTGCACAGCACGCCAAGTATTGGGCAGCTCGGCGGTTATCTATTTGCTGGTTATACGCCCGCCGAAAATTTAGAGCTGGGTGAAGTGGCGGGTATGATCTCACGTGGCGGTATGCAAAGTATGTTCTTTACTCAGACTATCGTGATATTGGCGTTAAGTTTGGGTGGTTTATTACGTGCTTTGGGTATCTTACCAGCGTTATTGTTAGGTATTCGTAATATGCTGACAAGCTCAGGACGTGCTATCTTTGCCGCCGCAATGGCGGCTTTAAGCATCAACGTGCTGATCGGTGAGCAATATTTGAGTATCTTATTATCAGGAACTGCGTTTCGTCCGACCTTTGAGCGTTTGAATTTACACCCCAAAAACCTATCGCGTACTATCGAAGACGCGGGCACGGTTATCAATCCATTAGTACCGTGGAGCGTGTGCGGTGTTTTTATCAGTCAAGCGTTAGGTGTTCCGGTACTTGAATATTTGCCTTATGCCTTTTTCTGTTATTTATCGCTGCTGCTTACGATACTCTTTGGCTTCACAGGTATCACCATCAGTTGTAAAGATGGCTCTAGCATTCGTAAGCAACCAAAAGTACAAATGGCCAATTAGCGAACATTCATTTTTAAAATAAACTGAGATAGTATTGGTTGCATAAAAACCACTCTAAGTAACTTAGAGTGGTTTTTTTTTAGTTAATTTGAACGCCTAAACCATATATCTAAAAGTGGGTGAATAAGAGATAATAGAGGACATAGATTTTCGTTTACCTCAATAAAAAGGCAGTCCTGCATGACCCATAATAATCCATATAACCTGATACCCTTGCAACCTACGGGCAGAAATGAGACCAATACCGCCAATACCTATTCACCTGAAGATATGATTGCCATTTACGAGCAGCAGTTTCTGACCGAAGTGCCAGAAGACAAGCTCACAGAGTTCTTACCTTTTTTAAAAGCGTTTTATGATATCGACGACCATACCTTAGATGTCAGTGCGGTGATTTTTGATGCGATTGCGGACGCTTGTATTATTTATAATCACAAAGTCAAAGTTGGGCGTTACGAAATATTAGAAGGCTTGGTAAAAGAAGAGATTGCAGAAGATATAAGTGATGCAGAAGGCGCTGAAGAGAAACAAGTACAAGCCTATACCCTAGAGTGTAAGCGTACTTTTTTTATCAATGAGGTGGAAATACCTTATCATTTTAATTTGTTTATCCATGGCGATAATTATTCTACCTTGACGAGAAGAGAGAGCGTGTTAGAAAAAATGTATTGGTTTGTCAGTGATAGCTTTGATGAGCAGTTATTGGATAATCCTGAAGATACTGAGAGCTTGGCGTCTATTAATAAGCAACTGGCAAGTTTGGGTATTCGAGAAATGGATCTGACTACTATTCATCAGCTAGTCGATTATTTAGAAGGTAACATCATAGATGATGACATGGCAGATGCGGTCAATAAGCTGCTAGATGAAGCCGAGTAGCATTGAATACACTATTCACTGTTATTCACGTAAGCATCCGACCATCCCA